>CAYSZC010000069.1:0-6314 GCA_964435345.1 uncultured Thermotogaceae bacterium | reverse complement strand
CCATCTCATTGGCCACGACGCCGCGCGCCACAGCGCGATCAAGCCTCTCGCGCACCCCAATAGCGATGCGCTCCACGTCGTTTGGGGGCAGGCTCCCGCCTGCTAGGCGCGCATAGGGGGTGAAGCCGTCGCGCGGTGTGTACCAGGTTCCGGGCGGGAACTCGTTTACGTTATGAGTGACGGCAAGAAGGGCCTTGACCTCCGAGGCAAACGCCAGCGCCCCGTCCGCCATATGGCCATAGTAGAGTGGCTTGACGCCCAGAGGTCCTCGGGTGAGGAACACCCCTCGCGGGGATACAGCGGCCAGGGCACACGGTTGGGTCCACCCGTCCAGTGCCCCGGGTGCTGGGCTTCGTACGGGAACGCCGTCCCATACGGCAGTCTGTTCAAGCTCCGTGGAAACTGTGCGGGTCTCGATCTCTGCCCAGGATGACAGCATGGTTGCCTGCGGACTGGCGACTGTCTTCGTGTGGTTCCCCCCGCGATGAGCGATCTGCTCCATCATCGCCGTGACCTCGTCATGGCGTCCTGCTTCGGCTATTCCGGCTAGGGCTGCTATGTCGAAACGACCTCCGTGTCTTTGTGTGCTGCCGTCGGGAACTACTCCGCGCGGTCTGTCAGGTCCACCCTGGACGACCTCACCTTGGATGCGGCCTTGAGAACACCCTACCACAGCTGTCGGGCGGGTTCAAGGCGAACGCAGGGGACGATGGCTCACGTTGTGCTGTTCTGAAGCGCCTTACACGAGAGGGAGCTGCCAACGGATAACGCGCGGAGCACGCACAGCGGCTCCCGCCGGCAACTGCCAGGACCACAGCGTTCAAGGCATCCACGGGCAGTCTGTACCTGAACAGGATCAGGAGGCCCCGGCCGGCCCTCTCTACAGCCCGTTCCCCTCCCTGACAAGTCGCTGCAGGCCCTCCCGTCCCATGCCCGCCAGTCCGAGGGACGCGGCGGTCCTTCCGTGGGCTCGGAAGTCCCTGCCGCAGAGAAGGTGAGCGAGCTCGATGATGAGGTCCATGCGCGGCGTGCCGACGCCGACCAGTTTGCCCAACGATGCGATCGGCACCAGGCCCGTGGGGACATCGTCGTACACGTAGCGGTGGTGGATCGTCTCGGGTGCGTAGATCTCCCGGTACGCTTCGTTGCTCTGGATGGCGTCGTAGAGGGTGTCGCCCTGCGAGGACATGTAAGCGCTGGTGAGCCATCGCTTCACAGAAGGCGTGTCCACGCCCATTGCCTGGGCGACGGCGAGTCTCTCGTCGTCCATCTTCTCCAAGAAGCCTGCCACGCTTTGGGTGATGCCCTCGTAGTAGTGGAGGAACTCCGTCTGCAGCGTCTCGATCCAGCCGACGTTGAACAGGGTGGGTGCAGGGTGGAGGATCGCACCCACGTTCCCCATGCTGGTGTGCATGACGGATTCTGCGGCCACGAACTGGGGGAAGAGCGGGCTCAACTGCGCCACGATACGTTCTGTATCGGATCGCAACAGCGCTGCCACCGGGACGTGCTGCTTGACGGCAAACACAACCACTTCCGCCTCGTGAAGAGACAGCCGGCACGTATGCAGCGTCGTCTGGGTCTCCGCAATGGCCACAGATCTCTTCACACCGCGCGCCTTGAGGGTGCGGGCGAACTCGATCGCGCCGCCGGTCCGCCCGGGCATCAGGATCACGGTCTGGCCATCTCTCAGGTGCGGACCGCACGCCTTCGCCAGGTCCACGTGGGCGAACGCCGGAACGATCACGACGAGGACGTCGGCTTGTGCGATGGCACGCCCGATGTCTGAGGTGACATGAGCGAGCTTCCCCATGCCCTGCACCTCCTCGGTGAGCCGGATGCCGCCCTGCTTCTTGATGGCCGCGATGTGCTCTGCGGTTCGGTTGAACAGCACGACCTCGCAGCCCGAGAGCGCGAGGTGGCCCGCCATCGCCAACCCACCGGCACCTGCTCCGAGCACGGCGAACCGTGGTGCACTCATCGTATGCCCTCCGTCTTCAGAATCCTCGTCACGCGACTCGCCTCTGAGATGGACTGCCCACTCTTCGCATCCACGGCAACGCAGGCTCCATCGACGATGGAAGTCGCGAGATCCCCACGGGCAGCGGGGACTCCCTGAAGGTCGGGGGCGTCGAAGATGCCCAGCTGAATGGCCCGGATGAGATTGGCCGGAGCCGTCAGCGGGTCGTCGCATTCGCGGCCGAGCTCCCGGATCGCCTCGATGATCGCGCCCGCTTCGCCGAGGAGCCACTTCTTGTGGTCTTGGATCGAGGGATCCGCCAGCGCCGCCTCGACGGGCATCCCGAGCCTGAACTGCTCTACCACCTGTGCTGCCAGGCGAACGCTGCGGATGATCTCGGTCGCGCCGGCCGCGGTCCGCCCCTCGGTGTAGGCGACGATGTGCAGGATGTGCGGCTGTAGGTGCAGCGCCAGCACCGTGGAAAACGCCAGCTGACCCCGCGCCGCCTCCGGGTTGCTAGGAAAGCTGAGCAGCCCTGGCCGCACCTCGCGGAACGACACGAAGCCGTCGTCGTGCAGCCCCTCGATGAGCTCGATCTTGGCGAGCGCCTTCGCCAGGTCCTTGGTTGGGGAGATGCCTGCCGGGGTGTTGAGCATGTACTGAGCCACGTAGTGGCGGACCCCCATCTGCTTGGCGTTGTAGGCGGCCAGGTAGGCCGTTGCCACAGCGATCGCGTCCGAGGCGCGTCGCAAGCTCCACTGGTGCGCCTCGTTTACCTCGACGGGGATCTCGCGCTCAGCATGCCACCGCATCAACGCCTGGGCCTCGGGGATGGACTGAGCGAGTGGACGGGGGCCTCGCCGGTCGAGCTCGCCGTACCAGCTCAGTGGAACAGCACACCACCCATTGTGGATCGTCTTCACCAGCAATTCTGCCCAGCGGAGGACGTCCTGGGTGCCGCTGTAGCATCGGCAGAGAGGGTGATTCCCGCGCCGGGTTGCCGCGTAGATGGCTTCGAGGTCCCCCGGCTGCCGCACGGGAACCCCCCCTGCCCCGGTGGGGCGTCCCTCCTGCTCTTCCGGGCGGAAGAACGCTTCCTGGGCCGTCTGGTCGGGAGCAATGGATATCACGTCCAGGAGCCGCGAGTCCGCGAGTTGGGCCGCCGCCTGGACCGTAGCCCCAACCGTGGGCAGGCCGAGGTGATGTCGGATCAAGGGGAGGGGGGTCTTCGCAGCGATCCGCTCCACCAGCTCTTGCGGCGGGATGGTGCGCTCGTCGTGAGGGACGGCCCCGCCTCGCAGCGCGCGCACGAACGCGGCCACTTCCTCGCGCGACTGGGAGCCGTCGAACACCTCACGGAACAGGCCGTTGTTCCGCGCCACTTCCCCCGTCGCGGTTGTGCCACCGAAGAGGAAGATCCGCCCTTCAAGCAGCCCTTCGGAGGTCAGCCGCTCCTTCAGTTCGCTCAGAAGGGCCAGGCACGTCTCTTCCGACAGGCGATAACTCACCCCGACGACCTCGGGATCGTGCTCAACAGTCGCTTGGACGAACCCTTGGGGAGAGATGCGCGCGCCCAGGTACACGGGCGCCAGTCCCTCCTGTTCGGCAAGCTGAAGGAAGTTCCGGACGCCCACAACGTGGATGCAATTGCCGATCGCGCCTGCGATCACCTTCACCGTGTGATCCCTCCCTGGCCTGACCGCGTTGGGAAGGCCAGTCACATCCTAACGGCTGCGATCGCCCACGCAACTGCTCAGGACGTGGAAAACTTAACTCCATGTGGCTCCCGGCCCGGAGACCCGAGCCGATGATCCCCGGCCTCCCGTGGGACGACGGGCGCGCCCCGCCCAACTGGCCATGTTGATGCACAAGACAAGATCAGAGCCCGCGAACGCACCTCGTGGACGCAGGCCCGGAGGCCGCGCTCAAGTCCTCTCGCGCCCAGCATACAACACCCGCGTAGACAGAGCGACGGTGACGGTCCGGCTCACGGAGTGTCAAGTTGATGGTCAGCGGCGGGCGCGGACCGACCACTTGCTCGACCTGGGGCTGATGACCACCAACGTGAGCGGGGGTGCGCTGCCAGGATAGAGGACGCAACAGCCTCAGTCCAAGTGAACGCACCGCATCCATGGGGTCAGACCTTCATTTTTAGGGTCCTCTGCGCACCGCATCCATGGGGTCAGACCTTCATTTTTAGGGTCCTCTGGGGTAGACTGTGGGGCTATGGCACGGCCGTTGCGGTTGGAGTACGCGGGCGCGCCTCATTGTGCCCTTCGTATCCTTGGTGGTTCACGTTGGCATGGCGGGTGACGGTCCACATGTGCCTCTACCCACACGAAAGCCGGTAGAGCCCCCAACGGTGAAGACCGGGCAACCTCCCCTGGGGTGAACGGCCTCTAGAACCCAACGGGACGGGCTATCACAAGTGTTATGTATGCGGCATATCCGAGCAGCAATCCCGCGCCTTCAAATCGGTTTATTCGTCCCTGCCTACGGAAGCCGAAACCAACCAGGAACAGGAGCGCGCTCATCGCGGCGACCGTCGCCAGATCGCGGATGAGGACCTCGGGTCCAACCTCCATGGGCCGAATGACGCCTGCGAGGCCGACCACGGCCAGCGTGTTGAACAGGTTCGATCCGACCACATTGCCGACGGCTAGATCGTGTTCTCCCTTGAGAGCGGAGGTGACGGATGCGGCGAGCTCCGGAAGCGATGTCCCGACGGCAACGATTGTCAGCCCGATGATGAGATCGCTGACGCCCAGCCCTTCGGCAATCCGGACGGCGGCCCAGACCAGGGCGCGAGAACTCGCCAGCAGGCCGATCAACCCCACGACCAGCCACAGAACCGTTCTACGCAGCGGCATCGAGGTGGCGCTGTGCTCTGCCACGACGTCTTGCTCGAGAGCATCGTGCCTGCTCCGCACCGCCTGCCACGCAGTCCACGCCATCAGGCCGCCGAACAGAATGAGGAGGCCGGCTGCCTCGATGCGCGAGAGGCGACCGTCCCACAGAAACCAGGCGGAGAGCGCGGTCACGGCGCCGATGATGGGGAGCTCCCTCTGCACGACGCGTGAGTGGACCGTCAGCGGGCGGATCAGAGCGGCCAGGCCAAGGATAAGGCCGATGTTGGCGATGTTCGATCCGTAGCCGTTTCCAAGCGCGATGCCCGGGTTGCCCTGTGCCGCTGCGAAGGCTGAGACCACGAGTTCGGGCGCCGAGGTCCCGAAACCCACGATGACCATTCCGATGAGCAGAGGCGGCATCCCCAGATGGCGCGCGAAGGCCGACGCTCCGCCGACGAAGCGATCCGCGCTCCAGACAAGCAAGATCATGCCGAGCACAAACGCGCAGAAGGTCAAAACCATGACGTATCCTCCCCACAGGCACGCACCATGACTGCGGGGGATTATCGCAGGACTGCACGGCGAGTCCAGTCGTCTCGGCAGAGATCGCTCTTCCGCTCCACCCTACACGCACTGGGCACGGCTGTTGTGCGACGGTGCCTCCGGCCCGACCTTGAACTTCTGAGGGTCGTTTCCCAGATCTCGGTTCCATCCTGCCTGCGTTGTCAACGTTCGGAGAACAAGACCCGCCAGCGGGTCTTATGCACGTTGGGCTGGCCGATGCCCCCAATCTCCGGGCGCAGGAATGGCGCCTCGTGTTGCCGCTCGTGTTCCTGCCCTCGCTCCTGGTGGAACGCAAGCTGTGGTTTGCCCGGAGGGCGCGGCTACCGGCTTAGATCGAGGGTTCGTTCCATCCGGATGGCGTCGCTGCCGTCCTCGTAGAACCGTGGGATGCGTCCGACCTCGCGGAATCCGTGGCGCTCGTAGAACAGGCGCGCCCCGTGATTGCCGAGTCGGACCTCAAGCCGCAGGAGGTTCGTGCCTTGGGGAAGCGCGATTCGGGTGAGTTCGGCGAGGAGCGCGCTTGCCACGCCATGGCGGCGCTGCGGCGGGTCCACGGCGAGGTCGTGGACGTGGAATGCCCGACGTCCGTCCGGTGCAAGTTCTTCCCGTGCGATGATGAACCCCGCAAGCTGGGGGGCCTCCGCTACGAGGAACAGGCTTTCGCCATCTGAGAGGTAGGCATCGAGGAAGTCCTCTGGCCACGGCTCGCGAAAACTCGCGACCTCGATCGCCGCAAGGCGCGGAAGATCGGCGGGCGTCGCGCGGCGGATCCGCACCTCGCGTCGGGGCGAACCGTCAGCAACTTCTAGGGCGTTCACGCGCTGACCTCGTCGCACCTGTTCACCGCCGAGACCCAGAGAGAAGCGGTTTTGGAACGGAGAGAGTTCTCGTAGCGTCGCAGCTCGTCTGCGACGGCGCGTTTCACCGCCGAGGACGCAGAG
>CAYSZC010000068.1:0-6369 GCA_964435345.1 uncultured Thermotogaceae bacterium | reverse complement strand
CCTTCGGGCCACATCGCAGTCCGCGATGAAGCAGGAATCGGCGGTGGCGGCATGACCGCTACCGTTTCGAGCAACGGTGGGTACAATCCGGCTCTATGGATCGCGTACGCGTGCGGTTCGCGCCCAGTCCCACCGGGTACCTCCACGTGGGTGGGTGCCGGACCGCCCTGTTCAACTGGCTGTTCGCCCGCCACCACGGCGGGACGTTCGTGCTGCGGATCGAGGACACGGACCGCACCCGGTCCACCGACGCGGCGATCGAGCAGATCATCGCTTCACTGCGCTGGCTGGGGCTGGACTGGGACGAGCTGTACCGCCAGACCGACCGCTTCGACCGGCACCGCGAGGTCGCGGCCCAGCTCGTGGAGCGTGGCGCGGCCTACGAGCAGGACGGCGCGGTGTGGTTCCGGATCCCGGACGAGGGTCCGACGATCGTGCCCGACCTCTTGGCCGGGGACGTCGTGTTCCAGCACTCCGAGCTGAAGGATCTCGTGATCCTCCGGTCCGACGCCACCCCCATCTACAACTTTGCCTGCGTGGTGGACGACTTCGACATGGGCATCACCCACGTCATCCGCGGCGCCGAGCACCTCAACAACACCCCCAGGCAGATGCTGATCTACCGGGCGCTCGGCTGGAAGCCGCCCTTGTTTGCCCACGTCCCGCTCATCCTCGGGCCGGACAAGACGAAGCTCTCCAAGCGGCACGGCGCGGGATCGGTGCTCGACTACGAGCGGCGGGGGATTCTCCCTGCGGCGCTGGTGAACTTCCTCGCCCGCCTCGGCTGGTCTCACGGGGACCAGGAGGTGTTCTCGCGCGAGGAACTGGTGGCGCATTTCGACCTCCCCGGCGTCAACACGTCGGCGGCGGTGTTCGACGACGTGAAGCTCCTCTGGCTCAACCACGAGTGGATCAGGAAACTGGAACCCACCCGGCTCGCCGAGATTCTCGCGGACTACATCGTCCAGGAGGGGGTTGCGGACCGCGAGGCGGTGGCGGCGCTGGGCCCGGCTCGGCTCGCCCGCGCGGGGGAACTCCTGCGGGAGCGGGGCCGGACGCTCGTACAGATGGCCCAGTGGGCGCACTACCTGTTCCCCGGAGCGGTCCCTCTCGCCGAGGACGCGGTGGACGTGATCACCGATGACATGCGGCCGGCCTTGGTCCACGTCGCCCGCGCGGTGGAAACCCTCGGCGACCCGACCCCGGCGGAGTTCGAGGCCGTTGTGCGCGGGGCCCTGAAGGAACTGGGGCTGCCGCTCAAGACGGTGGCGCTCGCGATCCGGGTGGCGGTGACCGGTTCCCGGGTCGGCCCGGGGTTGTTCGAGGTGCTCGCCGTCGCCGGCCCGCAGATCGTCGCGGTACGGTTGCGCGCCGCGGGGCAGGAAAAGGACGTGCGATGAAAACAGCATTGGCGGTTCTCCTCCTGTGCGGTGCGTTCATGGCGGCCGTGGGGCAGGAGGTTCGGCTGGCCCCGGCCCCGGGAGATGCGTTCGGGGAGTGGGCGCAGGCACTTACCCCCCTGCGGCTCCGCGCCACGCCGGCTCGGGACACGAAGTTCGACGGCCCGCCCTTCGTCTTGTCCCGGTGGGGGGAGGTCGTCCTCGGCACGGCCCGCTATGTGTTCCTGTTGGGGGTGCGGGCCGACGGAGAGGCGAGCCTGTGGGTGGATCGGAACCGCGACGGCCGGATCACCGCCGACGAGGCCGGGGTCGGCGCCCGTGTCCCGGGGGGGATGAGGTGGCCGCTCGACCTTTCGGCCACGCCCGCGGGGGGGGACGCCTACCCGTACGCGCTGACCGTGCTGTGGCCGGAGGGACGCGGGTACGTGTACCTCCTGGGCGGCGCGCCGCGCCGCGGCGAGTTCGTGGCCGACGGGAAACGCGCCGCGTTCGTCCTCGTGGACGGCGACCTGGACGGGACGTTCGGGACCAAGGACGACTTCTACGCCGTGGACGTGGACGGCGACGGGATCGTTCACGGGGATCCGGACGGCCACGAGCGGTTCGCCCTCGGGGAGCCGTTCACCGTGGGCGGCACGAGCTTCCGCATTTCCCGGGTCTCGCCGGGCGGTTCCTCGGTGACGCTGGCGCCCACCGGGTATGTCGCGCCGAAGCCGCCGCTCATCCCGGGCCACCCCGCGCCGGAGTTCCGATTCACGTCGTTCCCGGACGGCAAGCCGGTCGCCCTGTCCGATCTCCGCGGGAAGGTGGTGCTCGTGGCTTTTTGGGCCACCTGGTGCGGGCCGTGCATGAACGAGCTCCCCCATCTGCTCGATCTGTACGCGAAGCTCCACGGGCAGGGGTTCGAGATCGTCGGGCTGAGCATGGACTCGAGCGAGCGGGATCTGCGCGCCGTGCTGTCCTCCAAGGGGATCGGGTGGCCGGTGGCGTTCGAGGGGAAGAGCTGGGACAACTCGCTGGCCCGACTGTACCGGGTGTACCAGATCCCCACGTCCTACCTCCTCGACCGAGGGGGGATCATCCGGTTCCGCGACCTCCACGGGGAGGAACTCGCCCAGCGGGTGACCGAGCTCCTGGCTGCCCCCCGCGCCGAGGCCCCGGTGGAGAGGGCGCCGGTGGTGGCCCCGGCGATCGGCCCGCCCCGGTCAATCCTCGAGATTGGGGCGCCGACCGAGATCGTCATCGCCGCTGGCAAGGACAGTTTCTTTCCCGTGAAGCTCACCAACACGTCCCCCTACGACGCCGAGGACGTCAAGGTCACGCTCGTGGGCCTCCCCCCAGGGATCACGGCCTCGCCCGTGGAGCTGGGCACGATCCCGGCGTTCGGCGACCGGGAGGCAAACGTGCCCGTGCAGGCGGTCGAGGTGCGGGAGGGCGTTGCGGGTTCGATCGAGGTCGTCTACCAGTACTGCATCGGGGACTTCTGTATCCAGATTCAGGACAAGGCGGCGGTGTCGTTCGTCGTGGGGGAGGCGAGCCCGAAGTCGGCAGGCGTTCCATCGTGGTGGCTCCTCGTCTTCGTTGGGGTGGGCCTGGTTTTGGCGTTGTTCTTGCGTGGGAGAGCCCTCGCCGCGGTGGGGCTGGTCCTCGTCGGCCTGTCCGTGGCGAGCCTGGTGGTGGGGGTTCTCCTTGGGCAGTCCACGCAGGCCCAGCGGATTGGGGGCGTCCTGTGCCTGGCCTGCGTGGGGATCGAGGAGGCCCGCACCGATCGGCCCGTCTTGTCCCGGGGGGCCCAGGCTGCACTGGCCGAGCTGACGCGCCCGGTGCGGGTGACGGTGTTCCACACCGAGTGGTGCCGTTCCTGCCCGTATGCGATCGCGTTGGTCGAGGCGATGGCGCGGGTCACACCCCTCCTCACGATGGAGGTCGTGGATGCCGAGGTTGACTTGGCCCGGGCAGAACGGGCCGGGGTGGCGCGCGCGGGGCGGATCGTGGTCCCGGCGACCGTGGTCGAGGGAACCGGGCAGGTTCTGTTTGGGATTGGCGATCTGGAGGCAAGGCTGCTTTCGCTCCTCGTGGAGGCGGGGAGGTGAAGCTGCGCGCCGTCCGCCGGGGGACCCAGGGTCTGGGGGTCCTCCTCGGGGTGTTCGGGATCACCGGGATCGGGATGACGCACCTCCTCTTCCCCGGGCTTCACTGCTACGCCTGCCCGCTGGCGATCACCGTGTGCCCGATTGGGCTCATGCAGAACCTCATCATCGCCAGGACGATCCCGTTCTACTTCTTGGGTGCGGTCGCCGCCTACGGGCTCGCCCTGGGGCGGGGATGGTGCGGCTGGTTCTGTCCGTTCGGCACGGTGAACGACCTCCTCGCCTTCCGCAAGGTCCGGTTCGTGCGGGCCCTGTCCCCGTTGAAACTCCTCGTCCTCCTCGGGATCGGGGTTGCGGCATGGCGCCTCGCCGACACCTGGTTCTGCAAGCTGTGCCCGGCCGCCTCGCTCACGGCCTCGCTCCCGTACCTGGGGCTCGGCGTAGCCCAGGTGAACACGCCATTCCTCATCCACATGGGGACCCTGGCCGGGGCGTTCGTGGGGATGGTCCTCGTGGCGCGGTTCTGGTGCCGGTATCTCTGTCCGATGGGAGGTGTGCTATCCCTGTTCAACCGGGCCAGTTTCTTCGGCCTGCGACTCCAAGACAACTGCTCCGGGTGCGGCCTGTGTTCCCGATCCTGCCCGATGGGGATCGTGCCGCACCGGGAGATCAACTCAGGCGACTGCCTGAAGTGCGGGGAGTGCGTTCCGTCGTGCACGAGCAGGGCGCTCTCGATCGGGTTCTCCCTCCCCGGAGCGAGGGGACGTGATCCGTTACGCGCTGCTAGGTCTCCTGCAGGGGCTGACGGAGTTCCTCCCCGTCAGTAGCTCCGGGCACCTCGTGCTGGCCCGGGCGGCGCTCGGGGTGACCGTGCCCGGGGTGGCCCTCGAGGCCGCGGCCCACCTCGGAACGCTACTCGCCCTCCTCCTCTACTTCCGCCGCGACCTTGTCCACCTGGCGGTTCGCGTTCGCCACCGCGGGGAAGAGCGCCGGTACGTCGGTCTCCTTGCCCTGGGCACGGTCCCGGTAGTTCTGGTCGGCGTCCTCGTTCAGGGCGCGATCGAACGGGCGTTCGGCTCGCCGTCCCTGGTGGGGTGGATGTTGCTCGTGACGGCCGCCGCCCTCGGGTTGGGCAACCTCCTGGCCCGGCGGGCGTCGCGGGATCGGGTGAGGGTCGTGGACGCCGTGGCGGTGGGTCTGGCCCAAGCGGCGGCCCTCCTCCCGGGGATCTCCCGGTCCGGGTCCACCGTGGCCAAGGGGATCGCGCTGGGGCTTGCGCCGCGCGTGGCCGCCCGGTTCTCCCTCCTCCTTTCCATCCCGGCGATCACCGGGGCAAGCGCGTTCGCCCTCGTCCAGGTGGCGGGACACCCCGCGGTGGATTGGGCCGGCCTCGCCGTAGCGCTGGGGTGCGCGTTCGCCAGCGGCCTCGCCGCGATCCCCCTCTTTCTCCGGATCGTCCGGGCCGGCGTGCTGTGGCCGTTCGCGCTGTACTGCGCGGCGCTCGGCCTCGCCGTGCTCGTCCTGGGATAGGCGGCCCCGCGGCACGGGACATCTGGCCGCGTCCCGCGGGGAGCGGTTGCCCGCGGCTCGGTCACCGGCATCCGCTCGGACAGGCCCGCACGGCGTTGGCCGGCCGCGACTCCCGCGGACACTGATCATGCCATGGGTGGGAACTCCAATCGTAGAGCGCGGAAGGTCGTGATACTGAGTGGACTCGTCGTGGCGTGGGGGTGGGCCGCCCTGGGAGGGGTGTTCTACGCGGACGGGTTCCGCACCACAGGGCGGGGTTCCGGGGACTGGTATTGGCTTTCCCAGCAAACGCATGCCCAATGGGAGTTCTTCGCCCTCCCCTCCAATCCAGACCCCTACGTGGCGCTCGAGACGTTCCTGGGCCTGTCCCAACCCAACGGTACTGCCCCGACAGAGATCGAGGTACGGTTCCAGATTGCGACCTCCACCCGATGCGTCCGACGGACGTATGTCGCCCGTCTGAACCGGGTCCAGGCGAACCACGGGTCGGCCCTGTACTTCGGCCAGGTCTTCCTGTCACGACGCGATGTGGGCCTGGGGTCGAGGCTTACCGTGCGCTTGGACGGGGCGCAGTCCCGACTTCCCCTCGGGGTCCACTCCAGCTCGGTCCGCGTCCGCGTCTCCGGAGGTTTGGCTCCCATTCCGGTTCTCGTGGCTGCGACCGAAGCCGGGCGTGGCAGGGGCTTGGACGAGGTCAGCGGGATCCTCGCGACCGGCAGTCCGGTGGGGAATCCGCAGACGGTGAGATCTCTTCCCGATTCGGAGCACGCGGCGACCGCGCCGTTCCTCGCCCCCGGCGTCTACCGTGGGGAGCTGGGCTGGCCCGGGCCGTACCAGGCGATGAACGGGAGGGACGTGTACCGCGTCAACCTCCGGGTCGGACAGGTCGTGACCGTCCGGGTTGAGGCTTCCTCAGGGTGCATCCTTATTCTCCTTGACCCCACCGGGCGGAAGGTCGGGGCGGTCGAGGGAAGCTCCTGGCTTGGGTTGGAGTACCGCGCCAACGTCGCTGGGGCCTGGCAAGTGCTCATCGCGTGTCGGGAGGGCGGCCCGCGCTTCCCGTACACCCTGACCCTCAACATCCGGTAGGCTGCCCGTCGTCACCCTCTGCACGGCGATGGTTCCGGCGTCACCCGAGGAAACGGTCGAGCGCGATCCCGTCGCCACCGATGGAGAGCCGCCGCGTGGGGTTCGGGCTTGCTCACGATGCCGAGCGAGATTACTCAGTATCCCGAGTAATCCGGGCCCGAGGAAGGCGAGCGCCCGTCAGCAGCTTGTGTGAGAATCGCCCGCAGAGCCTTCGGCTACCTGTCTGCCGACAAGCAGGCGCCCGACGGTTCTCACCGCAG
>CAYSZC010000067.1:1342-6489 GCA_964435345.1 uncultured Thermotogaceae bacterium | reverse complement strand
ACTCATCGCTCGCCTGGGGTTCTGTCCCCTGTGCAGTCGGAGGGTTGCCCTTGACACCACATGACGTAGTAGTACTAGCGCTGTCCCGCAAGGAAGAGGTCTCGAAACTCGGTGAGAACGGCCCGGTGGTGGCCGGGGACGAGGACGTGGTGGTTCCCTAAAGGCTCTTCGAGGAGCCGCTCGATCGCCCCTTTCGGCATCTTGAACCGGACCTGGGTCCGACAAAGATCGTCCCGCCCCACGCCCTCGGCAAGCACCATGCCCTCGACGAAGAACCCCTGCTCGAGACATCTTCCCCCGAACCGGACGAGGGTGTAGGGGCCCGGCTTCACGGCCCCCTCGACAGCAAGACCAAGGCCGGACTCGAAATGCGTGCGCAGCCGGTGGGATCGGGTGATCCCGAGCGGCACGGTGCAGTGGGCCAGGGTGAGTGTCTCCCGCTTGAGGTCGGCGTCCGCTGGGTTGGCGAGGAATCCCGGACCGTCGGTCAACTCCTGGGCCACGACCAGCGCCAGCAGGGCCGGGAGATCCCCCTCGCACCCGCCGGGAATCCCCTCGTCGGAGAGTCGGCAGAGGGCCCAGCACGCCGTCATCCGGTGCGGGAGAAGCCCGAAGCAAGCGATCGTGAGCGCGGCAAGACCTTCCTCGCGGACCAGGCGGCGGAGGGCGGTGTAGACTCGGCCCGCCATCCGCCGCTCTTCCTCTCCGATTCCCACACCGTCGCCGCTGGGGCGATCCGCTCCCTCCGCGGGGAGGAGAGCGAGCACCGTTTCGAGCGGGAACTCCACCACGCGGATCCCCAGCTTCTCTGAGAGCACGGACGGATCGGGGGAGCTCGCCACAAGCCACGGAGAGGGCCCCCCCACGAGCCCCACCCTCTTCCCGCGCAGGGCCCGCGCCAGAGCGTTGGCCTGGGCGAGCGCGGAAAGGGCGCGCGATTCGGCCCCGAGGTGGACGAGCCGCACCGGGCGGCCGTCCTGGCGCAGACGGGCCACGATCTCGAGCGCCGCCGGGAGGGAGTTGTGCCCGGGATGGGAGAGGAGAACGATCGGCCCCCGCGCCCGCTCGGCGAAGGTCAGGGCCTCGCCTTCCGTCCCGCCGGAAAGGACGAGGAGAACATGGGCCGGCTCGGCGGCCACACCGCCCGCGTCGGACGGAACGATCTCTACCCTTGCCATCTCCCGAAACGCCGCGACCACCGGGCCCAGGAGCGGGGCGAGGTGGCCCCGCAACCCCGACGCGAGCGGCAGGACTGGCAACTTTGCCTCAGGCATCTCAACCACGCTCCGGCGCGCCCAGCTTGTCCTGGTCTTCGCGCGCCCCGTCCATGCTCACAGGCGCCACGGCTTCCTCACCGCTTGGGGCCAACTCGACCGCCATCACTGCGAGGGCCGCGGCGCAGAGCACCGGGTTCTTGGCCTGGAACCAGAAAATCCCCGCGATCTCGCGTGCGATCTCCCCGATGAGGCGTGCTCGCGTACAGGTTTGCATCAGAAGAACGACAGCTCATGCCCCTCGACGTAGTAGTCCCGGGCACCCTGGATCTCGTCCAGCAGCTTCATCAGGACCTCGTCCGTATGCCGGCCGTCGTTTGATAGGCAGGCAAACCCGAGGAGGGCCCGCTTGGGATCATCAAGGAGATCGAGCTCCGCCGCGGACACGTTGAACGCCCGCCGGGCCCGGGACAGGACCCCGACCACCACCGACCGCTTCTCCTTGAGGGTCCGTGCACCGGGGAGCCGCAAACGCACGCGAAGCATCCCCACCGGCATCGTCGCTAGACCGGGATCTCCTCGACGGTGTAGATCTCGAACGTGTCGCCGGGCAAGGCATCGTTCCAGTCGCGAATGCGTATGCCACATTCCCGTCCGGATTGGACCTCGCGCGCGTCCTCTGTGAATCGCTTGAGGGACGCGATCTCCCCGGCGAACGTCTCCTGCCCATCGCGGAACGCCTTCACCCGCGCCCCGCGCACCACGCGCCCGGAACGGACCGAGCACCCGGCGATCCGACCTACTCCGTCAATGTCGAACGTCTTCAGCACCTCGGCCTCGCCTACCTTGACCTCGCGCAGCTCCGGTCCGAGCAGCCTGCGCAGGGCCCGCCCCACGTCCTGGGTGAGGTCGTAGATGATGTCGTAGGTCCGCACGGGAATGTTGCGCTGCTCGGCCAGCCGCTGGGCCTTGCCGTCCACCCGCACCGCGAACCCGACGATGAGGGGCTGACCGTCTTCCTCCGCCGAGGCGAGGAGCACGTCCGATTCGGTGACCGGTCCCACACCCACGTGGAGGAGTTCGAGCTCGACCTCGCCGGACTGGATCGTCCCTAGCTCGTGTTGAGCCGCCTCGAGCGCGCCCGTGCTTGCGGCCTTGAGCACCACCACGAGCTTCTTCGTCTGGGCGGCCTGGATGAGTTCTTCGAACGTCAGGGGTGGGCGAGCCGCCCGGCGCTCGTCCGCCACAGACCGCGCCCTCCCTTCGGCAATGCGCCGGGCGTCGTTGGCGTTCTCGATCCGCTCGACCTTCTCTCCCGCCTGCGGGACATCGGACAGGCCAAGTACCAGGACAGGCATCCCGGGGGTGGCCGCGGCAACCCGCCCCCCTTGGTGGTCAAGCAGCGCCCGCACCCGGCCCCATGTCGGCCCGATCAGGAGCGCGTCGCGCTCCCGCAGGGTTCCGTTCTTCACCACCACGGTGGCCAGCGGGCCCCGCCCTGGATCCAAGTGGGACTCGATGATCGTAGCCTCGATCTCCCCGTCGGGATCCCCGTAGATGCCTTCCATGTCCGCCAGGAGGAGGATCATCTCCAGAAGGTCGTCCACTCCCTGTCCGGTGAGGGCGGAGAGGGAGACCATGACCGTGCTCCCGCCCCACTCCTCCGGGGTGTACCCGAGCTTGGCGAGGTCTTGAAGGACCTTGTCCCGGTTGGCGCCGGGCCTGTCCATCTTGTTGATGGCGACGATCATCGGGACCCCGGCCGCCTTGATGTGGTCCACCGCCTCCAGGGTTTGGGCCATCACTCCATCGTCGGCAGCTACCACCAGGACCGCGATGTCCGTAATGTGAGCCCCGCGAGCGCGCATCGCCGTGAATGCCCGGTGGCCGGGGGTGTCAATGAACGTGATCGCCCGCCCGTGCACGGATGCCTGGTAGGCGCCGATGGATTGGGTGATGCCCCCGGTCTCCCCTTGGGCGACGTGGGCCTTGCGGATCGCGTCGAGGAGAGTTGTCTTCCCGTGGTCAATGTGCCCCAGCACGGCCACCACCGGCGGACGAATGACGCCGCGCGGTTTCTCCGGCTTGGCGGGCTCGGTCGGGGGAGGGGTCGCCCCTGCGGCGGGCGCGGCCTTCTCCCGGAAGAACTCCCGGATCAGTTCCGCTTCTTCGTCGGTAACTGTGTTCACCGCCCGCAACCCCGGCATCCCCAATTCGACCAACGCTTCGAGGAGGTCCTTGGACGGGACCCCCAGATCACGGGCGATTTCGTACACGCGCTTTTTCGTCAAGCTCATCCTCCGCGGGGCATCAAGCCGGGGTCAGCCGGTACCGTCCCTTTTTCCTTCTCCGGGCAAGCACGGCTCGTCCGGCCGGCCTTCGCTTGCGGGCCAGGAACCCGTGAACGCGGTACCTGCGCCGACGATGGGGTTGGTAAGTGCGCTTGGGCATGAGTTCCTCCTTCTCGTCCTCTTACCCCTACTCCGCCAATTCTGCCCGGGTACCGGTCAGGGCGCAACTGCCGCCTCGTTCCGGGAGCGGCAGAAAGAGGAGATCCTGGGCGCACCGCCAGCGGGTGCGGCAGATCGGGGGGAACGTTCGGCGCTCGGAAATCCAGGCCGCGAGGTACTCCCGGACCTGGGGCTCGCCGGGGTACCCCCAGCCGAAGTCCCCGAACTGCCGACGGAGGGCGACCACGTACCCATCCCGCACGACCTTCGCCAGGAGCGACGCCGCGGCGACGGCGGGGTGGTCTCGGTCGGCCTTGGGAAACGCGGCCACGGCCGCAGGAGAGAACCCTGATCGCCGACACAGGGCGGCCACGAACCCCGGGATGGCCGCCGGGGCGACCGGGGCATCGAGCACAACCTGGCTTGGAGCGAGGGCCTCGATCAGTCGGGCCGCGGCGCCGAGTTCGAGGGAAGTCAAGTTCTCCCGATCCACCGCGGAGGCGGGGATGACGATCGCCCTCGCCCGGGCTCCGGCGCCGATGACCTTTCGCACCACGGCCTGGCGCTGCGCGCGCGGCACGAGCTTCGAGTCGCGCGCCCCGAGCTCCCACAACTGTGGCAACTGCGCTTCCTCCACCCGAACCCCAGCCACGACGAGGGGGCCCAGCACCGCCCCCCGCCCGGCCTCGTCAATCCCGAGGACCGTGACCGCGCTCATCGCCAAAACCGACGATGCCGCCGCCACCGCCACCAGGTCACGAGCTCGGGGACGACCTCCCGCCGTTTGAGGGGAAACACGAGCAAGACACCGGCGAGGAACCCCCCGATGTGGGCGAACCACGCCACGCCTCCCATCTCCCCGAGCACGATCCCGGAGAAGAACTGCACGATGAACCATAGCCCGAGGAGGACAAGCGCCGGGATCTCCACGAAATGGAGGAAGAAGAACAACGGAACGACGGTTAGCACCCGCGCCCAGGGGTAGAGGATGAGGTACGCCCCCAGCACCCCGGCGATCGCCCCCGACGCCCCCACCATCGGCACGGTGGCCTGCGGGCTCACCGCCATCTGCAGAACCCCCGCTCCGACACCCGACAGGAGGTAGAACAAGAGGAACCTCCCGCGCCCCATCGCCGCCTCGATGTTGTCCCCGAACACCCACAGGTACAGCATGTTCCCCATGAGGTGTAGCCAGCCCCCGTGAAGGAACATCGAGGTGAGGAGCGTGAGCCAGATCGGAAACGGGACCAGCGGGGAAACATCCCTCCCCGACCAGAACTCGGCGGACACGAGGCCGTACCGGATCACGAACTCGTCCCGCTCCGTGACCGGGTAGAGGCAGCCCCGGCCGTACCGCCGATAGAGGAGAGGGCTGAAGCCCGGGGCCGGCTGCCCGAACGCGCTTTCCCACGCGCAGCGGTCGAGGAAGACGAGCGAGCGATTGGAGTAGGTCAAGGTGTAGAGAAACGCGAGCACGTTGAGG
>CAYSZC010000067.1:0-1242 GCA_964435345.1 uncultured Thermotogaceae bacterium | reverse complement strand
GACGAGCGAGCGATTGGAGTAGGTCAAGGTGTAGAGAAACGCGAGCACGTTGAGGGCGAGGAGGACGATCGTGACATAGGGCACGATCCCGCTCGGCCTGCGATCGCGCAATGGAATCATCTCGGGCGCCTCCCTTCCATTCTAGCGTCCCTGCTCGTCGAGGGAAAGTTGTGGCGGCGCCTGGTCCCCTATACCATGCCCGCAGAAAGGAGGCAAGCGTGAAACTTCTGCAGAAGCTATCGGAGGCGGCCGGGATCCCGGGCCGGGAGGAAGAGGTGCGGGCGATCGCCCGCGAGGCCCTGAAGGGCCACGTGGACACGATGGAGGTGGATCGCCTGGGAAACCTGGTTGCCCACAAGAAGGGCAAGGGTCCGAAGGTGGCGGTGGCCGCCCACATGGACGAGATCGGGTTCCTCGTGTCCTACGTGGACGAGGAAACCGGGTTCCTGCGGATCGAACCGGTGGGAGGGTTCGACCCCCGGACGTTGATTGCCTCGCGCGTCACGGTCCACGGCACGGGTGGGCCCCTCACCGGACTGATCGGGATCAAGCCCATCCACATCCTCACCGACGACGAGAAGAAGAAGGAGATCCGGATCCAGGACCTGTTCGTGGACGTTGGGCTCCCCGGGAAGAAGGTGGCCAAGGGGGTGAAGGTGGGGGACCCTGTGACCCTGTCCCAGCCGTTCGCCCAGATCGGGGACCTCGTATCCGGAAAGGCGCTCGACGACCGGCTTGGCGTGTACGTGGGGATCGAGGCCGTGCGGCGGCTGAAGAAGCACCAAGCCGACGTGTACCTCGTGGGGACGGTCCAGGAGGAGGTCGGACTGCGGGGGGCGCGCACGAGCGCGTTCGCCATCCAGCCCGAGATCGGGGTCGCCCTCGACGTGACGCTCGCCTGCGACATGCCCGGGGTCTCGGCTCACGAACAGGTCACGAAGCTTGGGAAGGGCGTGGCGATCAAGCTCAAGGACTCCGCTTCGATTTCCCATCCCGGGCTGGTGCGGTTCCTCGTAGACCTCGCCGAAGAGAAGAAAATCCCGTACCAGATGGAAATCCTGCCCCGCGGGGGCACCGATGCCGGGGCGATACAGTTGGCGCGCGAGGGAGCGGCGGTGGTGACGCTGTCCGTGCCCACCCGGTACGTGCACACCGTGGTCGAGGCCGCCCACGTGGACGACATCGAGGCCGCGATCAAGCTCCTCGCCGCGTTCCTCGAGACCTGCCACAAGGCCGACCTCC
>CAYSZC010000066.1:0-6492 GCA_964435345.1 uncultured Thermotogaceae bacterium | reverse complement strand
GTAGAAGGGCCGAGGTGGATAGCCACTCCCTGTCCTGTTTTGAAACAGGTTCTAGCACCGATGCGTTCGTCGTGGCCGCGTACTTGACGGATCGGGTCAAGAAGGGGGCTGCTATGGCCAAGCGAGCGGTGAAGGTGTGGTACGACCGAGAAGGGGACTACCTTGAGGTCCTGTTTGCGCGCAGGGCCGGCTACTTCAGGGAGACGGACCACGACCAGGCGATGGAGAAAGTGGACAGCGACGGAAACGCGATCGGGTTCTCCATCATGAAGGTCAGCTCTTTGCAGAAGAGCCCCCGTGAGGTCGCCTTGTCCTGAGTCGAAGAGCTGCCACAGAACCTGCCGGGCGTGTAAAGTAGCCACGAGGAGGGATCGGAGATGAGCAGGCAGTGGAGCGGTGCGACGGTTCGGACGTTCGCGGGCGTGGCGGTGGGGCTGGCGAGCCTGTGCCTCGTCGTCCTCGGGGCACTTGCGGGAGGCAGCGAGATCGTCGGCGACGAGGGATTCCACCTCCTTCCCGGCGTGACGGGATTGGGGACAATCCAAGATCCCTACGTCATCTCGGGCGTGTTCGACGCCGAGGGGCAGCCGTTCGCTCTTCGCATCAGGAACACGCGGGCCCACTTCGTGGTTGAGAACGCGGTACTCCGGGGGGCGTCCGAAGCTGGGCTGTGGCTGGAGAACGTGACGAACGGCTGGGTGGTGGCCTGCGTATTCGAGAAGAACCACACGGGCGTGCGGGTCGAGGGCGATGTAGCGGATGTCACGTTCACCCTCAACACGTTCGGCGACAACGTCCAGCATGTTGTGGGCTCAGCAAGCGCGATCAGATGGGATGACGGCAGGGTAGGGAACTGGTGGGCGGGATACCTTGGCACGGACGCCAACGGCGACGGGATCGGCGACGCCCCCCGTGAGGTCGTTCCGGCCACGGAAGCTGCCGAGGCCCAGCGCGATCGGTTCCCACTGGTGGCCCCGTTGGCAGGAGTCGCGCCGCCCGAAGGGGCCGTTCTCCTCCAGGTTCGGGCAGAGGTGGGCGATCGGCAGGTGTCCGAAGTGGAGATGACCATGACCTTCGGCATGACGATCATGGGCGAGCGCATACCGGCCGAGATGGAGGGCCGGATGGTCGCCGAGCAGGAGGTGATGGAACGCCACGGAGGGGGCAGCTCCTTCGTCGCGCGGCTCACCATCCTCGAGGACACAGGAACCGCGACCGTGGCGGGCGAGGTCGAGGAGTACGTGAGCGATGCGGGCAAGGTCTCCTGGATGCGACTGTTCCGATTCGGGGGATTCGAGGCGCTGGAAGAGGACGTCCCCGCCACCATCCCGGTGTTCGAGTTGGGCTGGCCCGCGCGGTGGATGAGTGTCGGGGATACGTGGACGCACGTGGCGGAGGCAAGTGCCGACACGCTGGGCATCCCCGGGGGCACGGCTCGCTTCCATACGGCGTTCAAGCTGGACCGGATCGAGGAGCGCGACGGGCGAGCCGTGGCTGTGCTCACCCTCGAGGGGGAGTTGGACATCGGGGGAGGGGAAGAAGATCCATTTCTTCTCGGGCCCACGGAGTTCGTCATGGAGGGGACCTTCTCGGGTCTGTCTGTTGTGGACCTGGGGTCTGGGCATAGTGTCGAGTCGGCCCTGACCCTTGCCTTCTCAGGGGACATCAAGGCGTCCGGCTCGCGGATCGGCACGATGGACGTGCAGATCTCTGTCACGGGTCGCGACCGCGCGCTGGGCGTCCCTCCTGCTCCTGCTGAAGAAGCGGACCTGCAGCGTCAGATGGAGGTCCGATTGGACGAGCTTGCGGCGCGGGTGGTAGCTTTGGAAGAGCGCGTCCAAGATCTGGAGAAGAAACTGGCAGAGCTCGCCGCGCCGCCGGCGTTGCGAATCGCGGTTGTGGATGCCGAAGCCTTGTTCACCCGCGTGTTCCTCCCCCAGGTCCAGATGGAGCGGGCGGCGATGGAGGCCAAGGCCAGGGACATCCAGACCCTCCAGGACGACTACGCAGCGGGGAGGATCCGACTGGGGCAGTACCAGCAGCGGTACCTTCGGCTCCAGGCCGAGCTCATTCAGGCGTCTCTGCGCGTCAACCTGGCGATGCTCGACAAGATGATCGCCTCCCCGGGGTTCCTCAACCTCAAGGCGGACCTGGAGGGCCTGCGCGTGCAGGCCACGCCGCTCGAGACGGAGGTCCAGGCCGTGGTCAGGGAGGCCCAGGTCACGATCCGCGACCTCGCTGGGTTCGAAGAGCGCCTGCAGCGGCTCGAGGCCGCGTTCCAGCAGCTCGACCAGCTCCTGACCCAGATCGCGGCGGCGAAGATCCTCGAGATCACCCAGCAGGTGGCCAGGGAACAGGGCTACGACATCGTGTTGCGCACGAAGGACGTGGTCATGTTCCGCCGCGAGGCCACGGTGAGCGACCTCTCCCCCGAGGTGGAGGTCCGGCTGTGGGCTCTGTTCCCAGTGCGATGATCGCCCAGCCGTCATCGCCTGCCGTGAGCCTTCGGGGACGGTGCGGCGCGCTGGAGTGAGATAGGGCCAGGAACTGAAGTCGCAGGCGGCCTGTGGCGCGGGGCCTCCCTCGTGCGTTTGACCCTCGTCGCGAGCGGGTACACTTCGGAGTTGCGGGGCTCGGCCCGTGACGGCAGGTCTCAGGAGGGGTGCATGGCAGGTCGGGAGTTCTCCATCGAAACGACGCAGCTCACCCGCGTGTTCCGGGTGAAGCGGCGCGAGGCGCGCGGCCAGCATCGGGAGATCATCGCCCTCGATCGGGCGGACCTCGCCGTGGGCCGGGGGGAGTTGTTCGGCGTCCTCGGCCCGAACGGGGCCGGGAAGACCACCCTCATCAAGATCCTGGCGACCCTCCTCTCCCCGACCTCGGGCACGGCGCGCGTGGCCGGGGTGGACGTGGCCGCGGACCCGTGGGAGGTGCGCCGCCACATCGGGATGGTCTCCGGCGGCGAGTCCTCCGGATACGGCCTCCTCACGGTGGAGGAGAACCTGTGGATGTTCTCCCAGTTCTACGGGATGCGTAGCGGGGAAGCCAAGAAGCGGATCAAGGAACTCCTCGAAGTCGTCGGCCTCGCCGACCGGGCGAAGACGAAGATCTACCACCTCTCCACCGGGATGCGGCAGAAGATGAACTTCGCCCGCGGGTTCCTCACCGACCCGGAGGTCTTGTTCCTCGACGAGCCGACGATCGGCCTCGACGTGCAGACGGCGCGTACCTTGCGGACCTACATCCGGGAGTGGATGGACCGCCACCCCGACCGCACGATCCTCCTCACCACCCACTACATGTACGAGGCGGACGAACTGTGCGACCGGGTGGCGATCGTTGACCGGGGCAAGGTTCTGGCTTGCGACACGCCGGCGAGCCTCAAGCGGGGCCTCCAGGAGCAGGCCGTGTTCCGCCTGAGGATGGAGGGCGACCTCGATCTCGGCGGGCTGCTCGGAGGGATCGCCGGGGTCCACCGGTTCACGCACGCCGCGCGCGACGGGCACACGCAGCTCGACCTCGTCCTGGAGGACGAAAACGTGCTCCTCCCCGTCCTGTCGGGGATCCAGAGCTCGGGAGGGAAGCTCGTGTCGCTCGAGAACAGGGAGCCGACCTTGGAGGACGTGTTCATCCGCCTCGTCGGGCACGGCCTGGGCGAGGGAGACACGGGAGGTGGCAGTGAACCTCCGCAGTGAGACGAGGACCTTCCTGCGGACCGTGATCGGCCGCGCCTACCCGCGGGTGATCGGGATGCAGCGGGAGAGGAGCTGGATGTTGTTCGACGTGTTCCTGCCCCTCCTCCAGGTGGCGGCCTACGTCTACATTTACCGGGCGATCGGCGCCCCGCCGGAGTTCACCGGGTTCGTGGTCCTCGGGGGAGCGATGACCGCGTACTGGATGAACGTCCTGTGGAGCATGGCCAGCCAGCTCTACTGGGAGAAGGAGACGGGGAATCTGGAGCTGTATATCATCGCGCCCACATCGCGGATGGCGATCCTGCTGGGGATGGCCGCGGGGGGGATCTTCGCCACCACGCTCCGGGCGCTGGGGGTGCTCACCGTGGGCGTGTTGATCTTCCGCGTGCCGATGGCTGCCACAAACGTGCCCGCCCTCGTCGGCGTGTTCCTCCTCACCTTGGTCGCCCTGTACGGGTTGGGGATGCTGATGGCGTCCCTGTTCCTCCTGTGGGGGCGGCAGGCGTGGCAACTGGCCGACCTCCTGATGGAACCGGTGTTCCTCCTGTCGGGGTTCTACTTTCCGGTGCGAGCGCTCGGCTTCCTGGTGGCCCTCGGGGCCTCGATCATCCCGATCACCCTTGGGCTCGATGCGATGCGGCAGCTTCTTTACCCGGAGATGATGGAGGGGTTCAAGTTCCTTCCCGTGGAATACGCGATTGCCGCGTTGGCTGTGCTGGGGGTGGCCTTCCTTACGCTCGCCCACCGGGCACTGCGGTACTTCGAGGCCCTCGCCCGGCGGGAAGGCCGCCTCACCCTGAGGGGGCTGTGATGACGATTGGAACACGACTCTCTCACCGCCGAGGACGCGGAGAGCGCAGAGAAAGGCAGGCCATTGCCGGCTGGTTGTGTTCCGGGGAGCGCGCCGAGAGATGCTTGCTGGGTTCGGGGTTTGAAAACAGCCAACGACGTTCACGCTTTCTCTGCGTCCTCAGCGACCTCTGCGGTGAACGGGACCGGAGGCTTACCGCGGAGAACGCCGAGAGATTCTCCTGGGGTTTGGGCTTTGAAACCAGTCAAGGCTGTTCGGGTTTCCTCTGCGTGCTCGGCGACCTCTGCGGTGAAAACGTTCCGTCGAGGTGCGCGTGACGGTCCGGGTGCGGGGCCGGGAGACGTGGCGCAGCCTGCGGGTGGCGACGTGGCTCGGCTGGCAAGTCGAGTCCAACTGGACCGACCCGTTCCTGTTCACCCTCTACTCGGTGGTCAAGCCCGTCGCTGGAGCGCTGATCCTCGTGTTCATGTACCTCGTCGTGGCTCGCGGGGGCCTGGAGAACCCGCTCTTCCCGTACATCTTCGTGGGGAACGCGTTCTACATCTATGTGAACGGGATCCTGCTTGGCGTGAGCTGGGCGGTCATTGACGACCGCGAGCACTACGGGATGCTCAAGTACATCTACGCCGCTCCCCTGAACATCTACACCTACCTCCTCGGCCGCGGGACGGCCAAGACAGCGACCTCCACCGTCGCCGCGACGATCACGCTCCTGTTCGGGGTGGGCGTGCTGGGGATCCCGATCCCAGTTGGGCAGGTGGACTGGGGGTTACTGGCCGCGGCCCTCGTCCTCGGGCTCTCCGCTCTGGCGTTCATGGGTCTCCTCCTCGGCGGGGCGACCCTCCTCACCGCGCGGCACGAGTACTTCATCGGCCAGGGGGTGGCCGGGGCGTTGTACCTCCTCTCCGGGGTCGTGTTTCCGTTGGATGTCCTCCCGCGGGGGCTGCAGTGGGTGGGGAAGGGGCTCCCGGTCACCTACTGGCTCGAGGCCGTGCGGCGGGCCCTCCTTGGGGACGGGGGGAACGAAGCGTTGCGTGCGATCCCCACCGGGCACGTCATCGCGATCCTCGCCGGCTCGACGGTCGTCCTGGCCGTGGTTTCCCTCCTCTTCTTCCGCTGGGCGGAAGGGGTGGCCCAACGTCGCGGCCTCCTCGACATGCAGACCATGCACTGAGGCAGGGAACCTTGCTTGGCCGAGCGCCACGACCGGACTATAGCAGCCTGTGTGGGAACACGGGACCTGGGCTTCCGATGAGCCGGACTCCCCCCTCACCCCAGCCCTCTCCCGCGGAGGGGAGAGGGAGGAATAGGGATGCGGGTTCCTTAGCCTCACCCCAGCGTCTCCCGCCCGGGGGGGAGAAGGAGGGGGGGCGTCCGTAGTGAGGGAAACTGCGTAGGGGAGAGGGCATGCCTACCATATACAGGACAACAGCGGCGGCAGTTCTCGCACGGGCTGCTATAGTAGGTCCGGTATGGGCGATCGGGAGAGGCTCTCGGAGGTCTTTTGCAGGTACCCGGAAATCCAGGCGGTGTACTTATTCGGCTCGGCTGCCGAGGGACGAGCGCGGTCAACGAGCGATCTTGATCTCGCCATCCTCTCCACTACCCCGCACCTTCGGGAAAGGAAACTGGACATCCTTACTGACCTCGTCCGGAGGGGCTTCGATGATGTGGACCTGGTGTTCGTGGACGAGGAGCGTGACCTGGTCCTAGCCTACGAGGCAATTCGCCCCAACTGCGTGGTGTACGCCCGACCGGACTTTGACCGGGGAGGAACGTACTCACGCGTGGTTCGGAAATACCTGGACTTCGAGCCGTTTCTGCGGATCCAACGAGAGGCCATGAAGAGGAGGGCCGTGCGTGGTTCGGTCTGAGGTCCTCCGGCGTCGGTTGGCCAAGCTCGACGAGTACTTGGTCATCCTCCGGGATCTCGCTTCCTCTGACCGGGCGGAGTTCCTCTCCAGCCCGCAGCACTACGGAAGCGCA
>CAYSZC010000065.1:0-6522 GCA_964435345.1 uncultured Thermotogaceae bacterium | reverse complement strand
GAAGGGGCGAGGGCATGGCCGCGGGATGATACCCAGTCCCATGTCGCCGCGACCGCTCTGCGCCATCGTGGTGCCCCGGGATAAACCCGACACGCGGTTGGGTTGCGGTTCCCCGGACCAGGGGCCAGAATCTCCCTTCCCAAGGAGCGCTGGCTTGACCACGACGGGGATTCTTTACGAGGAGGGGACGGCATGACGGTCGTTGCGTTCATCGGCCACAAGGCTTCGGGCAAGACGGCGTTCTTGCGGAAGCTCATCCCGGTGCTCGTGGAGCGCGGGTACCGCGTGGGGACGGCCAAGCACGTCGCCCCGGACGTAGAGCCGGACACGCCGGGGAAGGACACCCACCTCCACCGCGAGGCCGGCGCGGAGCGGGCGCTTCTCTATTCCGACGTCCGCGGGGCCTTGTTCTGGGACCACGACGGTGTACCAGTTGCCGAGTACATCGAACGGTACATGGCGGAGCTGGACCTCGTCGTGCTCGAGGGGTTCAAGGGCTCGGACTTCCCCAAGATCGAGGTGTACCGGTCCGGGGAGCCGCTCGCCGGGCGGATCCCCGTGCTCGCGGTGCTTTCCGTCCGTCCGGTGCGGGTTCCGGACGGCGTGGCTGTCCTGCCGCTCGACCCGGAGGTCGTGGCCGACTTCCTCGAAGCGGAGCTGCTCGCCCAATGACGTACTTCGGGCGGGTGGCGGCGTTTCCGCGGGATGCCAAGCTGTTCCTCGCGAGCTCGGTCCTCTCCGGGTTTGTGTGGAGCATCCAAGGGCTCCAGTTCAACCTCTACCTCCAGGCCCTGGGCTACGGGCAGGACTTCATGGGGATCCTCGCCTCGATCCCCGCGTTCGCCACGATGGCCCTCGCCCTCCCGTTCGGGCTTTTTGCCGGGAAGCTCGGGTACCGGCGGGCGATCCTCATTGGGATGACGCTCCAGGCAGGGGGGCTCCTCGTCCTGTGCCTCCTCCCGGACAGGTTGCCGCTCGTCGGGGCGATGATCCTCGCCGGCGTGGGAGGGACCCTGGCCGGGGTAGTCGGGGCCCCGTTCCTCGCCGCGGCGGTGGGAGATCGGGACCGGGCACATCTGTTTGGGTTCCAGGCCGGGGTGAGCATTCTGTCGGGGATAGCCGGGTCGGCCCTCGGAGGGATCCTCCCCGGGGTGTTTTCGCAGGCGTTCGGCCTCCCCGCGGAGGGGGCGCTCGCCTACCGGGCGGTGCTCCTGACCACGTTCGGGCTCTCCCTCCTGGCGATGATCCCCATCGCTCGGATCATGGGCAGCGCACGCTGGGAACGGCCGCACCTCCGGGATGTGCTCGCTCAGCGGTTCCTCGTCGTGCGCCTGGCGACGATCCAGATGACGATGGGGCTGGGGGCGGGGCTGGTGATCCCGTTCGCGAACATCTTCTTCCGCCTCAAGTTCAACGCGTCGGACCCGACGTTGGGGACGTTGTTCGCGATCAACGCGCTCCTGATGGGCCTGGGCAGCTTCGCCGCGCCGGCCCTCGCCGCGCGGATCGGCCGTGGGCGAACGGTGGTCCTATCCCAGGGGCTGTCGCTTCCGTTCCTCCTCCTGTGGGGGTTCGGGCCTACGCTCACCTGGGCCGCGGTGGGGTATCTCGTCCGCACTCCCCTGATGAACCTCGCCGGTCCGGTGTTCTCCCTCCTCGTGATGGAGCTCCTCCCCCCAGCGCTGCGGAGCGGGATGAACGGGGTGTTGATGGTGTCCTGGAGCGCGGGATGGGCACTCGGATCGCTCGCTTCGGGCTACCTCCAGGTGGCGTGGGGGTTCCCGTACCTGTTCCTGTGCACGGCAATCCTGTACGCGGCCGCGGTGTACCTCACCTGGCGGGCGTTCAGACACTTGGGAGTGGACGCGCCGAGAGAGGTTCGGGGACCTGCGCTGTCTGTCCCCACTGCGCGTCCGTGGTGGCGAAGGTGAGCGCGCTCTACAGCGGGATCTACGACCTCGTCCGCCGGATCCCCCGCGGGAAGGTGACCACGTACGGCGACGTGGGGGCGTGGGCGGGTTGCGGGGCGCGGACGGTAGGCTACGCGCTCGCCGCGCTGCGGACGGTGCCGGTGGGCCCGCCGGTACCGTGGTACCGGGTGATCAACGCCCAGGGGAAGTGCAGCCTGGGCGAGGAGCAGCAGCGGCGGATCGAGGCGG
Organism: uncultured Thermotogaceae bacterium; assembly: GCA_964435345.1. Taxonomy (GTDB): domain Bacteria; phylum Bipolaricaulota; class Bipolaricaulia; order Bipolaricaulales; family Bipolaricaulaceae; genus Bipolaricaulis. Next base: position 4,363 of record CAYSZC010000065.1, on the reverse strand, counting down.
AAGGCGTGGCGTTCGACCGAGACGGGCGAACCGATCTGACACGGTTCGGCTGGGACGGGCCTTAACCTAGGCTACGGCACGACCCACGGCAGGACCCCGAGCACGATCCAGGCGACGAGGAATGCCGTCGGGACGAGGGTGGCCGTGAGGCACGCCAGTTTCCGCGAGAACCAGCCGAGGCGCGTGATCTCCGGGTACCACTCGTTGAAGTGCGGCGTGATCGTGGGGGCGCGCACCGGCTGCCCCATGAGGAGCCGCAGGGCGCTGCGATGGAACTCCGCCCCAGCGAACTCCCCCTCCAGTTGCCTGAGAAGCCCGTGCCAATGGGCGACCTCGCGGGACAGCCGATGCCGGATGGCGAGCCAGTACGCACTGATCAGAATGCCGAGGGCCGCCAGGCCGGTGGTGGCGCAGCGCAGGCCTGCCGTGGGGGCATACCCGCTGTACGCTTCCGCGAGAACCGCGATCCCGAGGATGACACCCAGGATGAGCAGGAAAACGCTGGCGATGAGGCACGTCCCACCGACGCTCCAGTACGTGCGCTCCTTGTTGGCCGCCGTCACGCTCGCTGCTTGGTACACCGCCAACCACTCCTGAAGTTCCACCGCGGCACCCCCTCTGGACTGAACTCGTGGGGACCGTAGGACAAAGGGGCCGACCGGCCAAGGAACCGGTTCAGCCGAAGTGTGGACATTTGTCCGGGGAACGGGGCAGACCTCTTCTGTGCAGACCCAGGCGAAGTCATGTTCGGGGAGACATCCACGTGGGCTGGCGCGCGCTTACATTCCACCTTAAACTGGGGTTTGCCGTGGGCGAGGGACCGAGGGGCGGCGAGAGGGCGGGGGGGCCGTGCCGATGACGGGAGCCCCACCTCCGGGTGGTTCTGGCCTGTCGTTTGAGGGAACCCCGCGCATGACGTCGGTTCAAGCCGTGCTAGAGTCCGTCGCCGATGGAGTGGTGCGGCAGACGCCGTTCCGGCGGGTCGTGGTCAGTGTCTACGAGGAATCCTTCACCGCGGCATCCGGGAGTTCGCGCGTCCTGGCGTACGCGGCCCGGGGCCTCTCCTCCGAGGACGAAGCGGTGCTGCGCCGGTTCGTCGAAGAGAGAGGCGCCGTTACCGGGGCCCGGTTCTCCCCACGGTTTCGGATCGGCGCGTCTTACTACATTCCCTCTGGGGCGCAACTCGCGGGGATCTCCCCCCAGGTGAGAAGCCGTCGCCGGTTCATCGTCCCTGGGGGATGGCACCAGGATGACCTCCTCCTCACCCCGCTCGAGTCCGAGGGCCAGATCCGCGGGACGATCTCGGTGGACGACCCTCGCGACGGCGCGCGCCCGACTCCTCAGGTTGTGAAGGTCCTCGGGGAGCTGGCGCGGATGGCCGTCGCTGTCCTCGATGGGACCGCTGGGAAGGGACACCTTGGAGAGGAGCAGTCCTTGTTCCGCGTGCTGGCCGAGCATTGCCTGGCCGGGTTCCTCGTGACCCAAGGAGAGCGACTTGCCTACGTAAACGAGCGGGTCGTGGACCTGTTCGGCTATTCCCGGGAGGAACTCCTGGCGATGAGCCCGTGGTGGCAACTCGTCCACCCCGATGAGCGGGCGGCGGTCCTGCAAGAGGCGGGGGGCGTTCGGCAGGGGGGAATCAGGGCTCGCGGCGTCCGCAAGGACACGAGCACGGTGTGGCTGTTCGTGCGCTCCTATCCCCTGGAGCACCAGCATCGCCAGGCCCATCTGATAGACCTGTTCGACATCAGCGAGCAGGTCTATACCGAGGGACTGCTTCGAGAGAAGGCGCTGCACGATCCGCTCACCGGGCTCCTCAACCGGCACTACTTCGACGAGAGCATTCACACCGAGCTCAAGCGTTCCCAGCGCTACAAGCGGCCGTTCACCCTGGTCATGACCGACCTCCGAGGATTCAAGCGGGTGAACGATCAACTGGGCCACGCCAGGGGGGATGAGGTCCTGCACGCCATCGCCCAACTGGTCCGCCGGACGCTTCGGGAGAGCGACTGGGTCGTCCGGTATGGCGGAGACGAGTTCTTGATCGTCCTCCCGGAGACGACGTCCCCGGTGGACGTCGTGGTGCAGCGACTGCGGACGGCCATCGCAGAATGGAACCGCGAGAACCTGCCGGAGGTCCCGATTTCCATAGACATCGGGTGGGCCACGTGGACCCCGGAACGTCCTTCCTCCGTCCGCGAGCTTCTGGAGGTCGCCGACGCCCAGATGTACGCCGACAAACGGAGGCAAGGCTTGCGCTAGGCTGCGCTCCTGGCAGAACATTCCGAAACGGCGGTCAGCGCTCAAGGTTTGCCGTGCCGGGGGCGGAGGGAGGAGCGAACAGGTGCGGGATACATGGTTTCTCTGGTTCGCGATCGGTCTGGCCACCTTCGTCGCGGTGGGCCTTCTTGTCCCGGTCCGGGGTTCGGTCCCGGTTCAGGCGCCGGAACGGATGATCCTCACCGGGGTCCCTCCGTTGGGCCCGACGTGGTGGCGGGACGAAACGGGCGCGGCCGTCCCCGCGGGCTGTGGTCCGGAGGCGGCGCGGATGCTCCTCTCCTACTACGACCGGCGCTACGGGTACGGGAGGCTCGTGCGCGAGGATCCGAGCGGGGCGATCGTCGAGCTTCACCGCCGGATGGGCACGGTCACCGTGGGTTGGGCGGGCGAGCGACAGGGGCTCACCTGGCCGTGGGCGTTCACGTCTGGCCTCCGGGCGTACCTCGAGGCTCGCTACGGCGGGGTGAGCCTGGGAAGTCTGGGCGCGGATCTGGCGAAGGTGTTCGCGACATCAGTACAGCTCATCCAGCGCGGGGTACCCCACGTCATTCTGTTCGACTGGGCCGGCGCGATGGGGATCTTCCCCAACCACTACGCGGTGGTGGTCGGCTACAACCAGGAAGGCGGGCGGAGAGAACTGGTGATCAACCCCGGCTGGGGGTACGACTTCCAGGTCCTCGACATGAGCGACCCAACGGTGGCCCCGGCGAGCCTGGTGTGGATCGAGAAGATCTACGCCCCACCGGATGCCGTCCCAGGTCTCCAGACCGCATCCTCGGCCCAGGGGATGTGGACGACCGATGAGGCCGGGCAGGTGCAACTGCGGCCGGTCCTCCGCCTGCACAACGATCCCCGGAGCACGGTGCGCTGGCCAATCTCGACCCGGACCGAGTTCTTCGTTCCCGGGGCCGACGATCTGGCGGTCGTGTCCTGGGACCCGCGATAGGCCTTCGGCGCCTGTCGGCTACAGGCAGGTCTTTGCGGATGCCCCTGTAAGGAACGACGGCCCATGCGGTTGGCCGGGGACAACGCCTCCGCTACATTCTTAGCCGAGGGGGTGCACGATGCACGCGCAACCGACGCGAAACCTGGCTCTGGAACTCGTGCGGGTGACCGAGGCCGCGGCCCTCGCCGCGGGGCGGTTCATGGGGAGGGGAGATAAGGCTAGCGCGGACCACGCCGCGGTAGAGGCGATGCGCCTTATGCTCGCCAGCGTCCAGATGGATGGGGTGGTGGTCATCGGCGAGGGGGAAAAGGACGAGGCCCCGATGCTCTACAACGGTGAGCGGGTCGGTACCGGCGACCTCCCGGCGGTGGACATCGCCGTGGACCCGATTGATGGGACCCGCCCGCTCTCCACCGGGAACCTCAACTCCATCTCCACCGTAGCGATCTCCCCCCGCGGGACGATGTTCGATCCGGGCCCGTTCGTGTACATGAACAAGCTCGCTGTGGGTCCTGAGGCAAAGGGCGTGGTGGACATCTCCGCCCCGGTGGCCGTGACCCTCGCCGCGATCGCGCGAGCGCAAGGAGACCGGGTCGAAGACCTGACGGTGATCATCCTCGACCGCCCCCGCCACGAGAAGCTGATCGCCGACGTCCGCCGCTGCCGGGCCCGGATCCGGCTCATCCCCGACGGGGACGTAGCCGCCGCCCTGATGACGGCGTGGCCCGAGTCCGGGATTGACGTACTCCTCGGGATCGGCGGGACCCCAGAGGGGGTGTTGGCGGCGTGCGCCCTGCGCGCAATGGGCGGGGAGATCCAGGGTCGCCTCGCAGCCCGCGACGACGACGAGTTGCAACGGGGACGCGAGATGGGGTACGACTTCGACCGCACCCTCACCATGGACGACCTCGTGGCCTCCGACGATGTCTGTTTCGCTGCCACCGGGATCACCGACGGTGAGCTCTTGCGCGGGGTCAAATACTCGGGCGGAGGGGCGACGACGGAGAGCCTCGTCGTGCGCGGCCTCAGCGGGACCGTGCGCCAGGTTCGCGCCGTTCACCGCTTGGAGAAGCTCAACCGGATCAGCCCCATTCCCTACTAGCAGCCTGTGTGCCAGTAGCCCGCTGAGCCTTCGGC
>CAYSZC010000064.1:0-6722 GCA_964435345.1 uncultured Thermotogaceae bacterium | reverse complement strand
CGCCACCTGATCGAGTTCTGGATGGCCGAGGCTGAACAGGCGTTCCTCGACCACGCCGGCAACCTCGAGCTGCAAGAGGCCTTGGTACGGCACGTGGTCGAGTCGGTGGTGGCGGAACGCCCGCGCGATCTCGCCGAACTGGAGCGCGATCCAGACGTCCTGCGCCGCCAGGTCGGCGCGCCGTTCGCCCGCATCTCCTACCACGACGCCGTCGCGGTGGTCCAAGCGCGGGGCGTGACGATGGAGGTCGGGGACGATTTCGGGGCCCCGGCAGAGGACGCCCTGTCCCAGCACTTCGGCCGCCCGGTGTTCGTCGAGCGGTTCCCGGCGGCCATGAAACCGTTCTACATGAAGCGCGATCCGGACCGGCCCGATCTCGCGCTGTGCGCCGACCTCATCGCTCCCGAGGGCTATGGGGAGATCATCGGCGGCTCGCAACGCGTGGACGCGGAACAGGAGCTCCTGTCTCAACTCGACGAAGCCCACCTTCCCCGCGAGCCCTACCAATGGTACAGCGATCTCCGCCGGTGGGGCGCGGTCCCGCACTCCGGTTTCGGCCTCGGTGTCGAGCGGGCGGTCCAGTGGATCGCGGGCATCTCCCACATCCGCGAGGCAATCCCGTTCCCGAGGACCCTCGACCGCCTGTACCCTTGACCGCGAGCGTAGCCCCGGTTACACTACGCAAGCTGTACTAAGCGCTATCACTGTACCTCGCATTCCATGCACCAGCACGCCAGGGGAGCAGGGTTCCCCCAAGTTTAGCCGTAGCCTTGGGATCCGGGTGTCAGTTGGTGAGCCCTGCTCCCCCGCCTCCTCGCGTGGGTCGCGCAACTAGGGAGGGCGGCTGCCCGAGGCAACCGCCCTCCTCACCCCCCTGACAACCGAGGTCAGGCCTTCTTCACCTTCAACTGGCCGCGCTCGTCTACGGCTTTCAGGCGCTTGCCGACCAGGGTCTTCAGGTTCTTGCCAGGCTTGAACGCCGGGACGACCTTCTCCGGCACCATGATCCGCCTCTGCGTCTGCGGGTTGATGCGCTGAGAGCGCTTCCGCGTTCGCACCTCGAACTTCCCGAACCCCGTCAGCAGGACCTCTTCGTTGGCGGCGATGCTCTCCGTGACGATGTCAATCGTGGCATCCAACGCCTTCCGGGCGTCCTTTTTCGTAAGCCCAGTCCGCTGAGCAATCCGATCCACCAGTTCTCCCTTGTTCATCGTAACACCCCCTCCCTGGGTCAAAGATGCGCTAGTATAGAGCGCTTTCCTCGGGGTGTCAAGTGCGAACGTACTTCCCATGCCAATTCCTGCGGAAAAACGGTTGACGGGGCACGGCGACAGGGGTAAAGTTCGGGGTGACACGAGATCTTTCCTAAAGGAGGAACGCAGGTGGCCGGTGAGGTGCGCAATTACGAGATGGTGTACATCCTCCGCCCTGACCTGGACGAGGAGGGGCGACGGGCGAAGATCGCCAAGGTCCAACAGGTTATCGAATCCGAAGCGGGCGGCATCCAGACCGCGGACGAATGGGGCTCACGCCTCCTGGCCTATGAGATCAACCATTTCCGGGAAGGCTATTACGTTCTCCTCACCTTCACCCTGCCCGCCGACCGGGTGCGCAAGGTGGAGGAGAGACTCTCCATGGACGACGCCATCCTCCGTTATCAGACCGTGCGGGTGAACGGGGAGTAGGATGGGCGACGTCAACCGGGTGCTCCTCACCGGACGCCTCACCGCGGACCCGGACTTGCGCTACACCCAATCCGGCCAGGCGCTGGCCAAGTTCGCCGTTGCCGTGAACCGGATATGGCAGAACCCCAAGACGGGGACCCGAGAAGAGGAAGTGAACTTCGTTCCGATCGTGGTGTGGGGAAAACAGGGCGAGAACTGCGCGCAGTACCTGCGCAAGGGGCGGCTGGTGGCGGTGGACGGGCGGCTACGCGTGCGCTCGTTCACAACCCAAAACGGGGACCGGCGGCGCGTTTTCGAAGTGGTCGCCCAATCCGTTCATTTCCTGGGAGGGAAGCCGGATTCCCCCGAGTTCGCGGCTGAGCCACAGCCCCGCGAGGAAGAACCCGAGGCCCAGCCTGAAGAGGAGGTTCCGTTTTGATGATGCAGCGACAGCGAAGGGTGTGCCGTGTCTGTGACCAGGGGTTGAAGCTTCGGTACACGGATACGGAAACGCTCCGGCAGTTCGTCAACCGCCGCGGGAAGATCCTGGCCCGCCGGGTATCTCGGCTCTGCGCCAAACACCAGAACTGGATGGCGACAGAGGTTGACCGCGCCCGTAAGCTCGCCCTACTCCCCTACGAGGACAAACCCTAGGGGCGCCGATGCCCCGGACCGTCGCCTTCCTGTTCGACAGTGGGGGCGGGGATTTGGTCGGGCAAGCGAGGACACGGTCCGCCAAGGCCCTCCTCCGGCGCGTCGCGGAGCACCCCGCAGTGGAGCAGGCGGTGGTCGCGACCCCCCTGCCAAAGTTGTGGGACGGGGAACCGGCCACGGTGGAACCTGACCCCCCCGGCCCGTGGCGGTTCGGAGTTCGGTTCACGGAACTCGTCCGCACCTACCGCCCGGACCGCCTCCTCTACATCTCGGCTGGGAGCGGGTTCCTCCTCACGGACGACATGCTCGACCGCCTCATCACGTCTGAGCCGACCGCCTCGGCGTATGCGGTGCTCAACAACTTCTATTCCACGGATTTCGGGCTCCTCGCCCCTCCCCCACCGTTGGCGGACCTGACCCGCGACAACCCGATCGGGGCCCGGCTGTGGCAGGCAGGGCACGCCTGCTTCGAGCTGCCGCGGTCGGCAGAAACCCAGTTCGACATTGACACCCCGGGAGAGTTGCAGCTGTTGGCCCTGCGCCCTGGACTTCCGTCCGACCTGCAAGCCACGCTCGCCGCGGTCCCCACCGCCCGAGCGCAGAATCTGCTCGAGTTTTTGGTGGACCCAGAACGAGAGGTGGTCCTCCTGGGGCGGGTGGGAGGACATCTGGCCCGGTGGGTCGAGCGCGAGGCCGCGTGCCGAACCCGAATCCTGTCCGAGGAACGGGGGATGGAAGCGAGCGGGCGCGCGGAGCGGGGAGCCGTGCGGTCCCTCATCGGCGCCCTCAGTCACGGCCGGACGGCGACCGAACTCGTGGGCGCCCTCAGCCAGCTGGGGGACGTAGTGGTGTGGGACACCCGCGTCCTGATGGCCCACCTCGGGTTCTGGCCTCCCCCGGCGGAGCGGTTCGCATCCGATCTCCTCGACCCCACCCAGGTCACGAACCCGATCTTGAGAGAACTGACCCGTGCCTGTGCCGAGGCTCCGATCCCGTTCCTCCTCGGTGGGCACGCCCTCGTGTCGGGAGGGATGTACCTCGCGATCGAACTGGCCTGGGAGAACATGGATCGCGAGGTTCGATTCCGACCATTGCCCCTGCCAGACTAGGAGAGAACCGTGAACAACAGCCAAGACATATGGACGCTGGGGTTGGCCGAGGTGGATCGGGCTCTGTCCGCCCTGGTGCGCGCGGAGGAGGCCCGGCAGCAGGATAAGGTCATCCTGATCCCCTCCGAGTCCCTGACCCCACGCGCGGTGCGGGAAGCGCTGGGCTCCGTGTTCACTTCGCTCTACGCGGAAGGGTACCCCCGCGAGGAAATGCTACGGCTCCCCGAGGACCGGTTGAACGACGTACCGGAACAGCTCGCCTACTTCCGCCGGTACGGCGACCGCCGGTTCTACAAGGGGGTCGAGTACGCCGACCTGGTAGAGTCGTTGGCCTGCCGCCGTGCCGCGGAGTGCTTCACCACCCCCGAGGTCGGGGCCGAGGACATCTACGTCAACGTCCAGCCCCTGTCCGGCGCCGCGGCGAACTCCGCGATCTACGAGGCCTTGCTCCAGCCGGGAGACACGCTGCTGGCGATGGAACTGGCCCAGGGCGGGCACCTCTCCCACGGGTCCCCGTTCCACCAGTCCGGGCGGCGGTACCGGGTGGTGCGGTACGGGGTGGATCCGACGACGGAGAGGCTGGACTACGACCGAATCCGTGAGATTGCCCGCGAGCACCGCCCCCAGATGATCGTGGCCGGGTACACGTCGTACCCGTGGGCCCCGGACTGGAAAGCGCTGCGGGAGATCGCGTCCGCGTGCGGGGCGTTCCTCATGGCCGACATCGCCCACACCGCAGGGATGGCCATCGCTGGCGCTTACCCGAGCCCTGTGGGGCACGCCGATGTGGTCATGTTCACCACCCACAAGACCCTGTGCGGACCGCGGGGGGCAATCGTCTTGTCCTTTGACCCCGAGATCGCAGCACGGATTGACGCGGCGGTGTTCCCCGGAGCCCAGGGAGGTCCCCATGTGAACAAGTGGGCCGGGATCGCCTGTGCCCTCACGCTCGCTCGAACCCCCGCGTTTCGCGAGCTTCAGCATAAGACCGTGGACAACGCCCGTTTGCTGGCCACGGCCCTCGTCGAGCGCGGGCTGCGCCTCGCCTACGGGGGGACGAACACCCACCTCCTCGTCCTCGATCTCCGCGCGATCCAAACCCCGAACGGAGCCGAACTCATGGGCGAGATGGCCGCCCGCATCCTTGACCTCGTGGGGATTGTGGCCAACAAGAACACGATCCCGGGGGACAGCTCCGCGGCCGACGCCCGGGGGATCCGTTACGGGACCCCGTGGGTCACCCAACGGGGGATGGGGAAGGCGGAGATGGACGCGATCGCCGAGATCACGCGGCTCGTACTGACCGCGATCCACCCGTTCGCCTACCACGGGGTGACGGGCCCCCTCCCCCGGGGGAAGCTCCCGTTGCCCGTCCTGACGGAGGCCCGGGCTCAGGTCGGGAAGCTCGCGTCCCGGTTCGGCGGCACGGCGCCAACCGAGGCGTGCGACCTGCGACGTGCGACCATCCGGGTGCGGGGGGGCCGGGCGGCGCATCTTCTCCACGAGGCGACCACCGCCCACATCCTGGCCCTGGAACCCGGGCAGGCTCGCCGGACGCTATTCCTGGACGGTGCGGGAGAGGTCCTGTCCGAGGCGATCGTGGGCCGGTTGCCGGACGACCGCGGGGGCCGAGCGGAGTTCGCCGTCGCCGTCCCAGCAGACAACGGCCTGGAGGTCCAGCGTTGGCTGTCCGCCCTCGCCGACGGGTACGTCCTGTTCGACCCCGAGGACCTCCACCGCAAGGTCCAGGGACCAGCGGTGGTGGCGCCGTGCGGCGCACCGGCGTCGTTCATTCTGGACGATGGGAAGAGAGTGACGCTCCCCGCAGAGGACGGGAAGAGCCTGTTCCTCGGCGTGCCCCGGGGGGCCGAGGACACGATCGCCCAGCATCCACAGCTTGTCTCCCCGCAGAAACCGTACTTCGTCGGCTGCCACCGGATCCGCCTCCCGGAGGCGAAGGCGCCGTACAAGCCTACGGTCCCCATCCAGGACCTCGCCCGGACGCCCCTTGCCGATTGGCACCGGAAGGCCGGCGCGCGGATGGCCGAGTTCGCCGGGTACGAGATGCCCCTCTGGTACACCTCCGCCCTCGCCGAGCACCGCACGGTGCGGGAAGCCGCCGGCTTGTTCGACCTCGGGCACATGGGGGTGTTCGCGGTCGAGGGCCGGTACGCGGAGAGCTTTCTCAACCTCGTGACCACGAACTACGCGGGGTGGCTGCATCCCGGCCAGTCTCAGTATGGATTCCTCCTCACCCCTGGCGGCACGGTCATTGACGACCTCCTCGTGTACAGAGCATCCGCAGACCGGTTCCTGCTCGTGGTCAACGCCGCGAATGCGAGCGCAGATTGGGACTGGCTCTCGGCGGTCAACTCCGGGAAGGTTCTCCTGGACCCCGATCGCCCCTGGATCGAGCCGGACGGGCCGGCGGGCCTCCGCGACCTCAGGGGTCTGGAAGACGGTTCGCTCGCGAACATCGCCCTGCAAGGGCCACGGTCCCGGACCATCCTCGGGCGCCTCCTTGGGGGGCGAGACAGCCACCGCCTGACTGCCCTGCGGCGCACCGAGTTCCGCGAGCTGACCGTAGGCGACGTCCCCGTCCTCTGCGCCCGCACCGGGTACACCGGAGAAACCCTAGGGTACGAGTTCCTCGTCTCCCCCCAGGAGGCATTGCGCCTGTGGGAGTCCATCCTCGACGCAGGACAACGGCACGGCTTACGCCCGGCCGGGCTTGCGGCGCGCGATTCCCTGCGCACCGAGGCCGGGCTCCCCCTCTACGGTCATGAGCTGGGGGGGCCGCACCAAATCCTTCCCCACGAGGCCGGGTTCGCCCCCTATGCGAAGCTTCACAAGCCATTCTTCGTCGGCCGGTCCGCCTACCTCCGCGCCACCCAAGGCTGGACACGGGAGATCGCGCGGTTCCAAGTCCCATCGGGCCACCGCCCCGTACGGGCGGGGAGGCCGGTCGTGGATCCCGCGGGGCAAGTGCTAGGCTGGGTCACAAGCTGCGTCGCGCTCGACGATGGACAAGTGGGGATGGCGGTCCTCTCCGCACGAGGGTTGCCCGAGGGGACCCCCGTGGGGTGTGTGCTCGGCACGGACCGGGGCCTCCCGCAGACGATCGAGCCAGGGGCACGGCTTCCCCTCCTGGTGTGGGGCCAGGTGGCCCCCCGGTTCCTCAAGCGGGACGCCCTTCCCACGGCCGGGGAAGACTAGCAGCCCGTGTGCCAGTAGCCCGCTGAGCCTTCGGCTACCTGTCTGCCGACAGGCAGGCGCGGACAAGATCGGATCCCCG
>CAYSZC010000063.1:0-6750 GCA_964435345.1 uncultured Thermotogaceae bacterium | reverse complement strand
CGCCCACTCCGCCCGGGGCGAAAGCCGCGCCCCCCGCCGGCGGAGGACCCGCACGATCCAGGGCGGTTTCTTCTCCTTCTTACGCTTCTGCCACGGCCAGGGGCTCATTCGATCTTGTGGATGCGGCTCACCCGGCGCAGCCAGTACGGGCGGCTCTTGCGCACCGTGTTGTGCTTGACCACCTCGATGCGCTCCACCTTCGGCGAGTGCACGGGCACCGTGCGCTCTACCCCCACCCCGGCCGCCATCTTGCGCACCGTCACCATCGTCCGCGTGCCGGAGCCGGAAACGCGGAGCACAACGCCCTCAAACGGTTGGAGCCGCTCTCGGGCGCCCTCCGAGACCTTTTCGTAGAAGCGTATGATGTCTCCAGGCCTGAACTCGGGGACCTCCCGCACCCGCTCGGCCTCGAGGGCGTGGATGAGATCGTCCATACCCGTCATGGTTCCTCTCCTTTCAACCGATCTAAGATGATGGCCACCGCTGCCCGCACCGAAAGGTAATTATACCGCCGGGCGCGCACCGGGGGGAGCAGGGCGTCGCACGCCGCGAAAAGTTCCTCGGCCATCCCGTTCCCCGTCCCGAACAGAACGAGGACCGGCCTCTCCCGAAGGAGATCCCGCGCCTCCTCCCACCCCAACCGTGGATAGGGGAGGTCGCTCCGGGCGCTCGTTCCCCACAATAGGGGCGGCTGCCCCTCGGCCTGGGCGATCTCCTCGTAACACTCCTCCAACTCCTCCCGCACCGCGACGAGGGCCACCGCCTCCTTGCGGTTCGGGAGGTCCTCGTCATCTCCGAGCCAAAACTCCCGCAGGCGTTCGGCGATCCGCCGCTGGCTGGCGAGCGGGGTCACCACGTAGTACCGCGAGGCCCCGTAGGTGCAGGCGGTGCGGGCGATGTCTGGCACGTTGATCGAGGTGAGGGCTGTCGCCACCACGTTCCCGGCCCGGCTGAACATCGGGAAGTGGAGGAGCGCGATGTACAGGTTCCCCATACCGGGCAAAGGGTAAGAGAGGACGGCGCCTTGGGCAAGGGAACGAGACCACGTCTCTCTTGCCCTCTCCAGGGAACCCCGGTAGACTGGCGCACGATGCGTTCGCTACATCCCCTCCTCCTGACCGCGATGCTCCTCGCGCTCGACCAAGGCACCAAGGCGTGGGCCGTCCGCAGCTTGGTGGTCGGGGAATCCCGCCCCCTCCTCGGGAACCTGCTCCACCTCACGCGGGTGCATAACCCCGGGGGGGCGTTCGGCCTCTTCCCCCAGCATACGGGAGCGTTCATCGCTGTCTCTTCCGTCGTGGTGCTGGTGCTAGGGGTGTCCCTTTTCCTGGGGCGTTGGCAGGGGTTGTCCCGGGTGGGGAGCGCAGTTCTCCTCGGCGGTGCGGTCGGAAACCTTATCGATCGCTTACGGTGGGGGTACGTCCTAGATTTCATCCAGGTCCCCGGTTTCCTCGTGTTCAACCTTGCTGACACGGCGATCGTGGTCGGCGCCGGGCTCATCGCCCTCTCGCTCCTCGCCGGAGGGAGGACCAGGTGACGCCTCTGTTTGTCGTGCTCGAGGGCCCCGATGCTTCGGGGAAGTCCACCCAGCTTCGGCTGCTAGCGGAAGCGCTCACGGGCCGGGGGATACAGGTCGTTGCCACCCGGGAGCCGGGGGGCACGCCCCTGGGAGAACAGCTGCGGGAACTCCTGCTCTCGCCGGACTCCCCGATGGGCCCGCTCACCGAGCTTCTGCTCATGATGGGCGATCGGCATGAGCACGTGGAGAAGGTCATCCGCCCAGCGCTGGGAAGCGGGAAATGGGTGTTGTGCTCCCGCTACACGCTGTCCTCTCTTGCCTACCAGGGCTGGGGCCGGGGGCTCGATCTCGATCTCATCCGCCGGCTGAACCATCTCGCGACCGGCGGGCTGGAACCGGATCATGTGTTTCTCCTCGACTTGCCGCCCCAGGTCGCCTACGAACGTACTCGGGAGCGGGACCGGTTCGAGGGGGAGGGGCTCGCGTTCTTCACCCAGGTCCGGGTGGGGTACCTCGAGCTCGTCCGCTCCGTGCCGCGGGCTCACGTGATTGACGGGACCCTGCCCCCAGAACGGGTGCTCGGGGAGATTCTGGCCCGCCTTCCGCTTTCTGGGATATGATCTCTCGTGTAAGGAGGGGAAATGGAGATCGTCTGCCGACGCGAGGATTGGGTATTCGGGGTTAGGACCGTCAGCCACGCCCTGGGGGGGCGGACTGCGATGCCTATCCTGGGGGGCATCCGCTGTCAGGGGGAAGGCAGCGAAGTAGAGCTTGCGACCACCGATTTGGAGCGTTCCATTCGCTGTCGGGTTGCGGCTCAGGTGACGGGTCCCGGGGTCGTGGTCCTGCCTGGACAGGTTTTGTCTCAGCTCGTGGGCCGCCTTCCCGAGGCGGAGACGATCGAGCTTCGCGAGCAAGACGGGCGGGCCCGCCTGACGTGCGGGCCGGCGAGCTTCGACCTGTTCACCCTCGCCCCGGACGAGTTCCCCGAGGTGACGAAACCCGTAGGGGACCCCGTGGGTCGGCTGTCGCTGGTTGCCCTCCTGCAGAGCATCTCCCAGACGGCGTTCGCCTCCCTGCGGGCCTCGGAGACGACCCGCCTCGCCCTGACCGGGGTGGACATTGTGTTTCGCGATGGGGCGGCCAAGCTCGCGGCCACCAACGGCTATCGGTTGGCGGTCAAGACGGTCCCGGTCGAGGGTCTCCCCCAGGACTTCAACGAGACGTTCTTGGTGGACGCAACGGTCCTGACAGATCTCGCGCGCGTCCTTACTGGTGTGAGCGAGGACGCGGTGTCCGTCTACGCCGCTGGGGGCCAGCTCCACTTCGCCGCGGGGCCGGTGTTCTTCTCCTGCCGGACGATCCAGGAGCAGTTCCCCGATTTCGAGCGGGTGGTGCCCAAGGACAGCGAGATCGGTCTGTTCGCATCGCGGGCCGAGCTTCTCGATACGTTGCGACGGTTGGAGATCACCGCCGCCGAGGAGTCCGGCGCGGTGAACCTCAAGGTGGCGGGGCCAGATCTCGAGATGACCTCTTCGTCGAAGGACAAGGGCGAGGGGCACGAGTCCGTGAAGCTCGCCAAGACCCCGGTCAAGGGAGTCGAGGTCGTGTTCAAGGCGGAGTACCTGATTGATGCCTTGCGGCGGATGGAATCGGAACAAGTGGCCGTCTGGCTCTCATCAGACCCGGAAAGGGCCGGTTTGATCGAGCCGGCCGGGGAGATCGCTCCCGGGGACGAGGGGTTCATCTACGTGTGTATGCCGGTCACGCTCCTCTGAGCTTGTCCTCCGCGAGCTCGAGCGCCCTCTCGATCGCCTGAGGCAGGGCCTGGACGTTGGGCCCGCCTCCCTGGGCAAACGTGGACCGCCCGCCTCCTTTTCCCCCGAGCGCCTCGGCGGCAACGCGGACCAGATCTCCGGCCCCCACCCTCGGCTCGTCCACCACCTTCGCCACGACCAGGCCGCGTCCCTCGTGGCGAACCCCGACCACGATCACGCACCGCCCGAGCCGGGCCGCGAGCGCGTCCGCGAGCCGCTTCGCTTCTTCGGCCCCCCCGTCCAGCATCGCGCTCAGGAGTTTGGTCCCGTTCACGTCTCGCGCGCGGGCGAGGAGGTCTTGGGAGCGGACCGCGGCGAGCTCCGCTTCGAGGGCCGCGACCCGTCGGCGCAGGGCGTGGGCTTCGTCTAGGGACTTCGCCAATCCGGCTGCGACCTCGGCCTCGGGGACCCCGGCCAGGGCCGAGAGCTGACGCCGTTCCTCGCGCAGGCCGACCAAGTAGCGCCGGGCCGTGTCCCCAACCACGGCTCTCAGGCGGCGCGTCCCCGCGGCCACCGCCTCCTCGGCAAGGATTACGATGAGCCCGATTTCCCCCGTCCGGCGCACGTGGGTCCCCCCGCACAGCTCGCTCGATACACCGGGGACCTGGACCACGCGTACTCGCTCCTTCCCGCGGTACTCCTCTTCGAAGTGGGCGATCGCTCCTTTCTGCTTCGCCTCGTCGAGCGTCAGTTCCTCAACCAGCACTGCCAGATCCTGGAGCACGGGGGCAAACGCAAATTCCTCGACCTGCGACAGTTCCACGGGCGACAGGGCCGCGAAGTGAGTGAAGTCGAACCGTAGCTCCTCCGGTCCGACCGACGACCCGGCCTGGACCACGTGCTCCCCGAGGACGCGGCGCAGCGCGGCGTGGAGGAGGTGGGTCGCGGTGTGGGCTCGCGCGATCGCCCCGCGCCGGGCCTCGTCCACCCGAAGACGGCACCGATCGCCGGAGCGAAACTCACCTGCCGTCACGACCACGGCATGGACCGTGCCCCCCGGGCTCTTCTGGACGTCGCGGACCTCGGCCCGGCCGGAACGAGAAAGGTTCTCGATTCGTCCCGTATCCGTAGTCTGGCCCCCGGCCTCGGCGTAGAACGGGGTCCTCGCCGAGAAGACAAACCGCCACTCGCCTACCCCAGCGCGATCCTGGGCCGTGCCCTCTCGGTCCAGAACCAGGGCAAGACCGTCCTCGACCTCCAAGGTGTCGTACCCCACGAACTCTGTGTCCCGGAGGACGAACGCCTCTTCTCGCGCCGTGCCCGCATCGTGGGACGTGAGCTGGCGCGATCGAGCCCGCTGGGCCTCCATCTCTCGGTTGTAGCCCTCGCGGTCTACGGCGAACCCTTCCTCATGGGCGATCTCCGCCGTGAGTTCGAGCGGGAAGCCATAGGTGTCGTAGAGCTCGAATGCGACCCGGCCGGGGAGCATCTCCCCGGTGGAGAGGCCCGCCAACGCCTCCCGCAACCGGCTTTCCCCGGCGCGAAGCGTGCGGCGGAACGTCTTTTCCTCGTGAGCGATCACCTGCTCCACGAGGGACCTCCGCTCCTGGATCTCGGGGTACACAGCAAACGAACTCACCACCGGTTCGACCAAGGAACGGAGCCGTCCTTCCGGGAGCCCGAGCTTGTCCGCCGCTCGTACCATCCGCCGGAGGATCCGCCGCAGCACGTACTCCCGGGCCTCGCTCCCCGGCCGCACCCCGTCGGCGACCAGGAACACCACAGCCCGGATGTGGTCGGCGATCAAGTTCTGCGATCGGCGGTCGGTGGTCCGCGATCGGGCAGAGACGGTAATCGCCTCGATGATCGGCCGGAACAGGTCTGTATCGAAGTTGGATTGGACGCCTTGGAGCACCGCGGTCATCCGCTCGAGGCCCATCCCGGTGTCAATGTTCTTCTTCGCCAGTTGCCGAAGCGTCCCATCGGGTTGGGCGTCGTACTGCATGAACACGAGGTTCCAGATCTCGGAGAACTTCCCGCAATCACAGGAGGGGTTGCAACCTGGACCGCAGTGGGGAAGACCCCAGTCCCAGAAAATCTCGCTGTCCGGCCCGCACGGGCCGCGATCCCCGACCGGCCCCCACCAGTTGTGCTCCTTCCCTAGACGCACGATCCGCTCCGGTGGGATGCCGATCGTGTCCCGCCAGATCGCGTGGGCCTCGTCGTCCTCTTCGTACACCGAAACCCACAGCTTCTCCCCGGGCAGGGAGAGCTCCCGGGTCAGGAACCGCCACGCGAGCTCGATCGCCCCTTCCTTGAAGTAGGCCCCAAACGAGAAATTCCCGAGCATCTCGAAGAACGTGTGGTGGTAGGCGGTCGTCCCCACCCGTTCGATGTCGGTGGTGCGGAAGCACTTCTGGCAGGTCGCGACCTTGGGGTGAGCCGGGGCGAGCTTGCCCCAGAAGATGTCCTTGAACTGGACCATCCCCGCCGAGGTGAAGAGGAGGGTCGGATCGCCGGGCACAAGGCTCGCCGAGGGAAGGACCTGGTGCCCTTCGCGGCGGAAGTAGTCGAGGTAGAGGCGGCGGAGTTCGTGACCCGTCATGGGGAGATTGTCGTTCAGGCGCTTGACCGCCGCCACAACCGGCCGGAGAGGAGCCACGCCCCGAAGACCAGGATGAGGAGAACGCTCGCCACCTGAGCCGCCCGCCACGGTCCGAGCATGAGCGCATCACCCCGGAAAAACTCGCACGCGAACCGCACAACACCGTAGGAGATGAAGTACGTCGAGACAAGGAATCCGTCCTTCGCCGGCCGTTTCCGCAACCCCCACAGGAGGGCAAAGATGAGAAGGTTCCCCATCGCCTCGTACAGCATCGCCGGGTGCAGGGGCTGGCCAGGGTAGGCCTGGCCGGCCGGGGAGGCGAGGGGGAACACCACGCCCCACGGAAGGGTCGTCGGCGTCCCGAATGCGTCCCCATTCAGGAAATTCCCGATCCGGCCCAACACCAACCCCAGTGCAACGGCAGGAGCGATGACATCGGCTAGGCGCCAGAACGGGATGCGTTTCCAGCGGGCCACGACGAGGATGCCCAGCGCGCCCCCGATGATGCCGCCATGGATCGCCAGGCCCCCGTGCCACACCATGACGATCTCCCACGGCGCGCTCCGGTACAAGTCCCACATGAACACCACGTAGTACAGGCGGGCGAAGAGGATCCCCAGTGGGATGGTCACAAGGAGCAGGTCCAACACGTCCTCGGACTTCGCAAAAAAACCACGTCGGCGGGCCTCGGCCCGCACGATGAAGTACCCGAGGATGAAGGAAATCACGTACATCAGGCCGTAGTAACGGATCTCGATCGGGCCCAGCCGCAAGAACACAGGATGCATTCGCGATCACCTGGGGCCATTATAATGGCTCTACCGGCTTTCGTGTGGGTAGAGGCACATGTGTACCGTCAACTCGGCATG
>CAYSZC010000062.1:1273-6850 GCA_964435345.1 uncultured Thermotogaceae bacterium | reverse complement strand
CTCCAAACACAGTCACAAGTCTGGAAGTGGCAAGTCCGGAGTCATG
Source organism: uncultured Thermotogaceae bacterium (assembly GCA_964435345.1). GTDB lineage: Bacteria > Bipolaricaulota > Bipolaricaulia > Bipolaricaulales > Bipolaricaulaceae > Bipolaricaulis. Next base: position 6,804 of record CAYSZC010000062.1, on the reverse strand, counting down.
CAACTTGTGGCTTGCCGACTTGTGACTGTGCTTCTGGCGGTGTCAGCCTTGGATAAGCCAAGAGCCCGCAGGCACCTCCTTGAGGCTCTTCTCCGCCAGCGCCACCTTGTCCTACACCGTCAGCGCCCCATCAAGTTGTCAGCAGCGCAATCTCCACTTCTATCCCACCACTCGCTCCAGGTCGGCGAGCCTTTTCTCGTACGCCTTGACCTTCTCCTTGCCCCCGAACACCTCCGCTCGCTCGAGGAACTGCCGCTTCCAGGTGAGGCGTCACCTGTCTGCCGACAGGCAGGCCGGGTGGATCCCGTACGCCCGGGCCACGTCCGCCACCACTCCACGCTCTTCAGCCCGCAGGGACTCCACGACTACCTTGAACTTGAACGCCGGACTGTACTTTCCGTTCTGCGTGTTCACCTTACCCCTCCTCTGTTCTGGGGGCACGCCACTCCGGAGTTGACGGTGTCGGAGCCGGTCGCCAAACTTGGGGGCGATGGCCATCGCAGTGCAGACCGCGAAGCGAATCGTTGTGGGTCTCAGCGCGGCCGCGCTTGTCGCGGCTGTTGGTTGGGGGCAGACGTTCCTCTTGCCAGACCCACAGGCGGGCTGGACCGCCCCGGACGGCGCCCCGATCGGGCACAAGCCGACGCTTCTCCGGGCCACACCGGCCCTTCTTCAGGGTCGAGGACGAGGGCGTTAACTGATCCCAAAGTTCGGCCTGCTCGTGAGCGGAGCGCGGCGACAGTGTGCGCCCCCGTGGTCTGTTGTGACTAGGGAACTGAACCTGTATGGGTACTTCGGGCACGGGAACCTGGGGGACGAGGCGATCCGGCATGCTCGGGAAACGATGATATCCCGCGAATGGTCGGTGCGACCGGTCTCCCCGCCCGTCCCTCGCCTTCCTGAAGACGGTGGACAGGAGCGGGAGCTCTCCCCGCACTGGGCTCGCGGGCTGGATTCGGCCCGGGCGCGGTTGCGGACTGAGGCCCGGGAGGGGGTGGACGATGTGCAACGTTGGCGCCGCGCGGCGGCATGAGCCGGTGCTGGTGACAGAGGTCCTGGGCTTCCTCGCACCGGCGCCGGGGAAGCTGATCGTGGACGCCACGGTGGGGACCGGCGGCCACGCGGAGGCGCTTCTCTTCCATGGGGCGCACGTCATCGCTGTGGACCAGGACCCCCAAGCATTGGAGCTAGCTCGGGAGCGTCTGAAAGCTCTGGGTGACAAGATTCGGTTCCTCCACGGGAACTTCCGCGATCTCTCGGCGCTCCTGGCCCCGCTTTCCCAAGTGGACGGCGTCCTGTTCGACCTCGGGGCGTCGTCGCTCCAGTTCGACCGGCCTGAACGGGGGTTTTCGTTCCAGGCGGACGGGCCGCTCGACATGCGGATGGACCCCGCCGGACCCACCACCGCCCACGACCTCGTGAACCGCCTGCCGGAGGCGGAGCTGGCCCGCATCCTCTGGGAGTACGGGGAGGAGCGGCACTCCCGGCGGATCGCCCGGGCGATCGTGCGCGCCCGCCCCGTCGAAACCACCGTTCAACTCGCCACGGTCGTGGCCAGAGCCGTCGGAGACAAGCCCCGCCGCTACAGGATTCACCCCGCCACCCGCACGTTCCAGGCCCTGCGTATCGCCGTGAACGACGAACTCGCCGCGCTGGAAGCGGGCCTGTCCGCGGCGCTGGCGCACCTCTCCCCGGGCGGGGCTCTGTGCGCGATCTCGTTCCATTCCCTCGAGGACCGGATCGTGAAGCGGTTCCTGCGGCGGGCGGCCCTCGCGGACCGAGTCGAGATCCTCACGAAGAAGCCGGTTGGGCCGAGCGACGAGGAAGTCGCCCGCAATCCCCGGGCGCGGTCGGCAAAACTCCGCGCGGGGAGGGTGCGCGAGGTCGCCCCGGGTTTGGCCATCTGTCCCTGACTGGATCGGTCCGGGATCGTACCTTATGGGATGTGCGGCGGTCTTGGGCAGGAAGTGCGACCCGGTGGGTCCGGGCCGGAGCGGGCCTTTCCCAGTGGGGAGGCATTGCCGCCGCGATCGCAGTGGGGGTGCTCGTCGCCGCGCTGGCGTTCCTCTACCTCTGGCAGGGGTCCGTCCTGTCCCAGCTCCGGGCGGAGCGGGCGCAGCGCATGCTCGCGTTGCAGGAGTTCGAGCGGATGAAGCTCGACCTTGCGTACCAGGTGGACCGGGCGTACTCCCTGGAGGAGATTGCCCAGCGAGCTCGCGCGCTGGGGATGGTCCCGTTCGACGAGAGGCGTACCCGCTACCACGTTCTTCAAGGGAGCGACCATTAACCGGGCCGCGGCGGCGCTCATCGTCCTCGGGGTGGGCGGGCTGGCCGTGGTCGGCCGGCTGGTCCAGCTTCAGATCGTCGAACATCGGCAGTGGTCTGCGGCCGCTGAGGCCATTCAAGAAGACGTGATCGAGATCCCCGCCCAACGCGGGGCGATCTACGATCGGAACGGCGTCCCGCTCGCCTACGATGTCCCTGCCTGGTCGATCGCGCTCGACAACCACCTTGTGACGAAGCCGGAACTCCTGATAGACCTGCTGGTTGCCGAGCTCAAGATGCCCCGCGCCGAGGCGGCGGACAAGGTCTACCGCACCGGGTATTTCACCTGGGTCGCCCGTGGGGTGGATCACGGCGTTGGGCAGCGGGTCCGGGCGCGGGCGAGGGCTCTCGGGATCAGGGGGCTCCTCTTCTTCGACACATGGAAACGGGCCTATCCGCAGGGCCCGCTCGCGCTCGCCGTGCTCGGGGTCGTGGGAGTAGATGGCGCCGGGCTCGCCGGATTGGAGCTCTTGTTCGATCGGGAGCTTTCCGGCAGGTCGCGACGGGTTCGGATCCTACGCGGCCCAGGCGGGCGGATCTACGACCTATGGGAGGAGGACCCTGGAGCGCCGGGGAAGGACCTCCGGCTGACGCTGGATGCCCGCATCCAGTGGATCTGCGACCAGGAGATCGCCCGCGGGCTCCGCACGTATGCCGGGGCCGACCGCGGGTTCGCCCTGGTGATGGACCCGCGTACTGGGGAGATCCTTGCTCTGGCCCACGGTCCCGCGGCCGACCCGGCCCGCCCCGATCCGGCCCTGCTCAACCCGTGGTCGGTCACCCAGGTGTTCGAGCCGGGGTCCATGTTCAAGGCCCTGGTGGGGCTCGCCGCGTTCGACCAGGGACTGGTAAGCCCTGAAGAGACCTTCTCCGGGGACTCGCCGATCCTCGTCGGCAGAGTCCCGGTGAGGAACGCGCGGCGGAAGAGTTACGGCACGGTGACCTTCCGGAGAGGGATGGCCGAATCCATCAACACCGTGTTCGTCCAGGTCTCCCAACGGCTGGGGATCGAGCGGACCCACGCCTACCTCGCCCGGATGGGATTCGGCCGGCCGACCGGGGTCGAGCTCCCCGGCGAGGTGAACGGGATCGTCAACCCGCGCGAGCGCTGGACGGAGCTAGATCTCGCCGTGTCCTCGTTCGGGCAGGGATTGGCCGTGACCGGGATTCAGCTCGGGGCTGCGTTCGCGGCGATGGCCAACGGAGGAACCCTGCTCCGCCCCCGCTTGCTCCCTGGTCCGATCGAGGCGCGGGGCCGGATCGCCTCGCCCGAGGCGTGCGCCGCGATGCGCGAGGTGTTGGGGTGGACGGTGAACATAGCGGGAGCCTCCACAGGCACCAGGGCCGCCGTTCCGGGGTTCGAGGTCGGGGGGAAGTCCGGCACCGCGGAGATGGCCCTCCCCGGTCGGGGGTACGTCCCAGAGCACGTCACGACCGGGATGGGATCGTTCTTCCCGTGGGACGCTCCGGAGTACGTGGTCCTCGTCGTGTACCAGACCAGCCGCACCGCGGAGTTCTGGAGCGGTTCCACCGCCGTCCCCAGCGTGGGGGAGATCGTGCGGGGAATGGCCGGCCTGGGGATCGTCCGGCCCTACGAGCCCACGACCACGCTCGGCCGGTCGGGGTAGGTCAGGTAGAGACGCCCCTTCCAGCCGTCCACGGCCCGCGCCACCGTGTCCAGCGCCAGCGCCGGCGTGTTGTTCTCTTGCGAGAGGTGGGCGAGGAGGACTTGCTGGAGGCCATTCCCCAGCATGCGCAGCGCCCGGCCGGCCTCCTCGTTCGCGAGATGCCCTTCCGGCCCCAGGATCCGCAGCTTCACGGGCCACGGGTAGGGGCCGGCGAGGAGCATCGAGAGATCGTGGTTTGCTTCCAGGACCACGGTCTGGCACCCGGAGAGCGCGGACAGCACCCCGTCTGTGACCTGACCGAGATCGGTGGCGATCCCCACCCGTTCCCCGTTCGCCTCCAACCGGAGTCCGATCGGTTGCGCTGCGTCGTGGGGAATCGCGAACGGGACCACCCGGATCCCCCCGAGTTCGGTCCCCGGTTCGAGCGTGGCCCCCTCGATCCCCAGCGCCCGCAGCGTGCCCGGACGCCCCGCGACCCGGATCCCGCGCCGGCGCAGCGCATCCAAGCCCCGCACGTGGTCGGCGTGCTCGTGGGTGACGATGATCCACTCCAGTCCGGTCAGGGAGAGCCCCGCTTGAGCCGACCGGGCCACGATCTCCCGCCAGGGCAGCCCGGCATCCACGAGGAGGGGCCCCTGCGGTCCCTCGACGAGCAGGGCGTTCCCGGAGGAGCCGCTCCCCAGCGCGCAGACCCTCAACCGTGGGCGCGTCCGCGCAACGCGTCGAGCATATCGAGCGGCACCGGGAACACGATCTTGGTGGCGGGATCGGTGGAGATCTCGACCAAGGTTTCGAGGTAGCGGAGTTGGAGGGCGCCGGGGGCCTCCCGCATGATCGCCGCCGCGTCGCGCAGCTTCTCCGCGGCCTGGAACTCCCCTTCGGCGTAGAGGATCTTCGCGCGCCGCTCCCGCTCCGCTTCGGCCTGGCGGCCGATCGCCCGCTGCATGTCCGTCGGGATCTTGACGTCCTTGATCTCGACTACGCCGACCTTGATCCCCCACGGATCGGTGCGCTCGTCAATGATCGCCTGGAGCTCGCGGTTCAGCTGCTCCCGCTCGGACAGGATGTCGTCGAGCTCGGCCTTCCCCAGCACGGAGAGCAGCGTGGTCATGGAGATCTGGCGTGTGGCCTCGATGTGGTCCTCGACCTCGACCACCGCCGCCTGGGCGTCCATCACCCGGAAGTACACGACCGCGTTCACATTTGCCGGCACGTTGTCCCGGGTGATGATCTCCTGGGGCGGCACGTCGAGGGTGACCGTGCGGAGATCCACCTTCACCATCGTGTCCACGATGGGGATGATGAGGAACAGGCCCGGGCCCTTCGCCCCGATCAGGCGGCCCAGGCGGAAGATCACCCCCCGCTCGTATTCCCGAACGATCCTGATGGCGCTCGCCACGAACAGCGCCACCAACGCCACGATAACGATCACAGCCCACATGAGCCCCTCCATGAGCGCCTCCTTAGTTGCCCCGCGCATGATAGGCGCTTAGCATGGGGCTTGTCAATCGGACAGGGTATGCCCTCGCCGCCGAGGTCGCACAGAGAAGCAGTGTAGAATGGCAAGGGTTTCCGTAG
>CAYSZC010000062.1:0-1173 GCA_964435345.1 uncultured Thermotogaceae bacterium | reverse complement strand
GACGGCCTTCCGCAATCGGTGAACCGGCGAACCGAACCAACCGGCGAACTGCCTTGCCGTCGGGCTGCAAGCTCTGCGAACTCCGCGTCCGCGCGGTAGATTTGGGGCACGCTAGACACGTACCGGACAGGGGGAGAGGTGCGCGTACCGATCGTTGCCGCGAACTGGAAGATGCACAAGACAGTCTCCGACGTGCGTTCTTACTTGGAGCGCTTCGCTGACCTCCTGCCGTCCCACAGTGGGGTAGAGGTGGTCGTGTTCCCATCGTTCACCGCTCTGGTTGAGGCGCGGCGAGCTCTTGCCGGAACGGCGATTGCGGTTGGATCTCAAAACGTCCACCCCGAGCCAACGGGTGCCTACACGGGCGAGGTGTCGGCGGTCCAACTTGCCGACCTCGGGGTCCGCTATGTTCTGTGCGGGCATTCCGAGCGGCGGCACGTGTTCGGCGAGGACGACGCGTTCATCAACCGAAAGGTGCGGGCCGCAGCCACCCACGGGCTGGTGCCTATCCTGTGCGTGGGAGAGACCTTGGATGAGCGTCGCGCCGGGCGGGCGCGGGCGGGTGTCGAGCGGCAGCTGGAGAGAGGCGTTGCCGAGTTCGGCGACGATCCGCGAGGGCTTGTGATCGCCTACGAGCCGGTGTGGGCGATCGGGACCGGCGTAGCCGCTCAGCCCGCCGACGCCCAGGAGATGGCCTCACGGATCCGCGACTGGCTCCGTGGTCGGTTCGGGGCGAGCGGGGGCAAGCTCCGCATCCAGTACGGGGGCTCCGTCAAGCCCGACAATGCCCGGGAGTTCCTCCAACTTCCCGACGTGGACGGAGCGCTCGTCGGGGGGGCATCCCTCGACCCCGACGCGTTCTGGGCGATCGTCCAGGCCGCGAGGCGTTAGCTCCGAAGTCGCTCTCAGCGAACCTTGCCCGGTAGGGACGGGAATCCACGGTGACAATGGTCCCGATCATCTCCCTCGGCTTGACTTGCTGCCGGAAGTCCTCGATCACAGGGTGTAGATTCTCCACCGTTTAGGGGTGAACGCGCCGCAAGATCAGTCCGGGCAGTCGTCTGTCGGCTACGGACCTCCGGGAGAAGTCCAGGTCATAGGTCAGGAGAACCCATTCTCCTGAGGCGGCGAACTCGTAGATATCGTCGTCGCTTGCCCGTGAGGTGCGCCCCT
>CAYSZC010000061.1:0-6903 GCA_964435345.1 uncultured Thermotogaceae bacterium | reverse complement strand
TGCGTATCCATGACTTCCAAACTCGGGCCAAGCCGAATGGATGTTCGCTCCAAGACTCCTCTGCGATCTTTGCGTCTCTGCGGTGAGTCTGTATCCAACCGCGGGGATCCGATCTTGTCCGCGTGGCCGAAGGCTCAGCGGGCTATTCGCACACGGGCTGTCAGCGGGCTACTGGCACACAGGCGTTCTCGGCGAACTCAGTCCCGGCGTGAGTGCCGGACTCCCTCTTACCGCAGAGTGCGGCGAGCAGACCGCGCGCTCCAGATGGATTTCACATCCGATTCCGAGCGAGATGGGGAAGTCTGGTTGCTGATTTCTCGGCGTACTCCGCACGCTCGGCGGTGAGATGCGCCAGACTGCGATCTCTGGCGCACGCATGCCTACCGCTCGCGGAGGAGGAGGACCGCCTTGCCATTGTTCGTGCAGGAGAACACGACGAGCGAGCTGTGGCCGGCTTCGAACGCGCTCGCGTAGAGATACCGGATGTCCAGGTTCTGCCGAGCGAGCACCTCGGTGATCCGCCGCAAGAACCCGGCCCGGTGGGGAAGCTCGACCAACACGACCTCCCGCTCTTCTACCGTGAACTCCGCCTTCCGCAGGGCATCGAGCGCGTAGCTCGGGGCGTCGGGCACAAGATGAAGCTCCGCCCGGTCGCCCTGGACCATCACCGCCAGGGCGAGGATGTTGATCCCCTGGTCGGAGAGGGCCCGGGCGATGCTCGCCAACACCCCGACCCGGCTCTCTGTATGCACCACCAATTCCTTCCCGATCGTCGCCTCGCGCACCGTTGCCTCCGTGAGCGGTAGTGTACCCTGTCCGGCGCAGTCAGCCCATCGGTTTGCCCCTCCCCGTCGCGTGGTCTCTCCGCCTCGCTGCCGGGCCGCTATAATCGGTCCCTCGTCGGAGAGACCGTGAACGCCAACATCAAACGGATCCTGGTATGCAGCGCTTGGCCCTACGGCTCGGGTCTGCCCCACCTCGGGAACCTGATCGGGTGCCTCCTTTCCGGGGACGCGTTCACGCGGTTCTACCGTTTGCGCGGGTACGAGGCGCTGCACGTGTCCGGGACCGACGCCCACGGGACGAAGGTCGAGTACGAGGCGGCGCGGCTCGGCATCACCCCGGGAGAGCTGGCCGGCCAGGTGCATCAGGCCATCTGCCGCGTGCTCGCCGAGTTCGAGATCGCGCCGGACAACTACACGACCACCGAATCGCCCGTGCACAAGGAGTTCGTGACCGAGATCTACGGCGAGATGGAGCGCAACGGCTACATCGCCTCGCAGGAGGAGGACCGGGCGTTCTGCCGCGGGTGCAGCCGGTTTCTCGCCGATCGGTTCATCGTCGGCACGTGCCCGCGCTGTGGGTACCTCCACGCACAGGGCAACCAATGCGACGCGTGCGGCGCGTTGCTCGAACCGGAGATCCTCCGCTCGCCACACTGCGCGTTCTGCGGGTCGTCCGACGTGGTTTCTCGCCCGACCCGCCACTGGTACCTCGACCTCGCGAAGCTGACCCCACACCTCCTCGCGTACGTCGGGAGCAGGGACTTCCGCGGGAACGTCAGGCACTTCACCGAGAGGCTGATCCAGGACGGGCTTCGACCGCGGGCGGTGACGCGCGACATCGCGTGGGGGATCCCCGCCCCGTTCGGCGGGGCGGCGGGCAAGGTGATCTACGTGTGGGCCGAGGCCGCCCTGGGCTACGTCTCGGCCACGATCGAGCACTTCCGCCGGCTCGGCCAGGAAGAGCGGTGGCGCGAGTTCTGGTTCGGGGACGAGGTCAGACAAGTCTACACCCAGGCCAAGGACAACATCCCGTTCCACACGATCATTTTCCCCGGCCAGCTCGTTGCCTCCGGACGAGGGTTCCACCTGCCGGACCAGATCGCGGCCACGGAGTACTTGAACTGGATCGGGGGGGAGCAGTTCTCCAAGACCCGGCGGATCGGAATTTTCTCCGACGAGGCCCTTCAGCTCCTGCCGCCCGTGTACTGGCGGTTCTATCTTTTCTACAACCGCCCCGAGAGCAAAGACGTCGAGTTCTCGTGGGAGGAGTTCGACAAGGCGGTCAACCACGTGCTCGTGGACAACATCGCGAACTTCGTGCACCGGGTCCTCTCTTACGTCTGGTCCCGGCACGAGGCGACGGTCCCCGATTGCCCAACCGACGCCGAGATCGGGCAGGCGATCGAGGACGTCTACGAAAAAGTGGTGCGGACTGTGGAGGAGGGGTCTCTCGCCCCGGCCTTGCGCACGATCGCCCTCCTTGCCGGAACGGGGAACGAGTACTTCCAGCGCAAGGCCCCGTGGCGGACCGGCGATGCCGGGGCAGTCGCCTCGGGGGCCCACCTCGTGAAGGCGTTGGCGATCCTGCTCGAACCGTTTGTGCCGATGTTCTCGCGGGAGGTGTACGCGATCCTCGGCATCGAGGAACCGACGTTGAGCGATGCCCTGTCCGGGCTCGGCGGGCGGCGACTGGCCGCCGAGCCGCGACCGCTCGTGGGCCACGTGGACGTCGCGGAGTTGAAGGGGAGGTACCAAGCGATGAAAGAAGAAGGACTCGTCTCGATCGAGGAATTCCAAAAGCTCGACCTCCGGGTGGGCCGGATCCTCGTGGCCGAAGAGGTCGCCGGGGCGGACAAGCTCCTCCGCCTCGTGGTTGACCTCGGGGACCGCCAGGCCCAGGCCGTGGCCGGGGTTCGCCAGCACTACCGGCACCACGACCTGCCGGGGAAACTCGTGTCGGTGGTGGCCAATCTGAAGCCGGCCACGATCCGGGGAATCCGCTCCGAATGCATGATTCTCGCCGCATCGGACGGCGCGCTGTCGCTCCTCACCCCGGATCGAGAGGTGGAACCCGGGGCTCGGATTCGCTAGGATTGCCCTCGTCCGTTTTCCCCACTAAGATGAGCGAGGTGGCTATGTACGCTGTTGTCGAAATAGGAGGAAAGCAGTACCGCGTCGCGGCCGAGGCCGAGATCGTGCATGAGCTCGTCCCCAAGGCGAACGTGGGAGACAAGGTGACGTTCGACCGTGTTCTCCTCGTGCGCAACGGCGCGGGCGTGGAGATCGGCCACCCCTACGTGCCCGGTGTGCACGTCGTAGGGGAGGTCATGGAGGCTGGACGCGGGCCGAAGGTGATCATCCAGCGGTTCTCCCCCAAGAAGGGGTACCGTCGGAAGAAGGGCCACCGGCAGCCCTACATGCGCACGCGGATCCTTACGATCGAGAAGGGGTAGCGGAAGATGGTGGAAGTGATGATCGAGCGGGACGAGGAAGGCCGGGTCCAAACCGTGACCCTGCACGGCGACGAGTCCGCGGAAGGGCTTGCCGCCGGGTCGCTCGTGGAGGCCCCGGTCCTCGGCCTGAAGGGCTACCTGCACCTCGATCCCGAGGTTTCGCACGAAGGGAACACGTTCCGGTTCCGCGTGGACCGGTCGGGTTTCTTCCTCGACCGCGAGATTGACGCCGTCGTGGAGACAATGGTGCTGGGGCTGCGCTCCCTTGAGAGCGCACGCCCAGGCCGGATCGCGGTGCACGAGGTCGGGGAAAGCGTGAAGGTCTAGGAGAGGTCATGGCACACAAGAGCAGCGGCGGATCTACCCAAAACGTCCACGATTCCCCGGGCCAGCGTCTGGGCGTCAAGCGGTACGGGGGAGAGCTCGTGCAGCCGGGGTGCATCATCGTGCGCCAACGGGGAACCCGGTTCTACCCCGGCGCCGGTGTCGGGATGGGGCGGGACTTCACGATCTTCTCCAAGACGCTCGGGACCGTGAGGTTCGCCGGGCACAGGCGCGTGTACGTGAACGTGGACCCGATCCACGAGGAGGGGTAACCCCTCCGAATGTGGGTGGACGAGGCGAAGATTCACGTCGCCTCCGGACGGGGCGGAGATGGACTGGCCAGTTTTCACCGCACCCGCCACAACCCGCGCGGATCCCCGGATGGCGGAAACGGCGGCCGGGGCGGTGACGTGATCCTGCGCGCGACCCGCTCTATGGGCACCCTCCTTCAATTCCAGAACCAGATCCATTTTCGGGCCGGCCACGGCGGGCACGGCGGGCCGAACCAGCGCCAGGGCAAGAATGGACAGGCCCTGGTGATCCAAGTCCCGGTGGGCACGGTGGTGCGCGACCTGAAGACCGGCGAACCTCTCGCCGACTTGGCCGCCGACGGAGCGGAGACTGTGATCGCCCGCGGCGGGCGTGGCGGGCGCGGCAATAAAGCGTTCACCACCTCCGCCCGCCAGGGCCCGCGGATCCGGGAGTTCGGCGAGGCCGGGGAGGGGAGGTGGCTCAAGCTCGAGCTCCGCGTGCTCGCGGACGTCGGGATCGTCGGGTTCCCCAATGTCGGGAAGTCGTCGCTCCTGTCGCGGGCCTCCCGGAAACGGGTCAAGGTAGCGCCCTACCCGTTCACCACGCTCTCCCCCAACCTGGGCCTCGTCGAGGTCGGGGAGGGGAACTCGCTGGTGATGGCCGACCTCCCGGGCCTGATCGAGGGCGCCCACGAGGGAAAGGGCCTCGGGGATAGGTTCCTCCGCCACGCGACCCGGGCCCGGGTTCTCCTCCACCTCGTGGACCTCGCCGGGGTGGAGGGACGCGATCCCCTCGCCGACCATCGCACGCTCCGCCGGGAGCTTGAGGCATGGGACGAGCTGAAGGGAAAGCCGGAGGTCGTCGCCGGGAACAAGGCCGACCTCCTTCCGCCGGAGCAAGTTTCGGCCGAGGTCGAGCGGTTCCGCAACGTCGGGATCGAGCTTCATCCGATCTCCGCCGTGACCGGCCGCGGGGTGCGTGAACTTCTTTTCCTCCTCTGGCAGACGCTCACGGCGGTCCCAGCGCCTCCGGCCGAGGCCCCGGTTCCCCAGAAGCGGGTGTGGCAGCTTACCCCAGGCAGAGTCCCGTTCACGGTGGCCGAGGAGGGAGGGGAGATCGTCGTGCACGGTCCGGCCGTGGAGAGGCTGCGCCGCCTCGACCTCTCCACCCCGGATGCCCAGGAGTACTTCCACGCGCGGCTGGAGCGCCTCGGGGTGCTCGCCGCGCTCCGGCGACGCGGGCTCGGCCCGGGGACCATGGTCCGCATCGGGGGACAGAAGTTTGAGCTTACGCGGTAGAACAGGGCTATTTGGGGGCACGTTCAACCCGATCCACGTCGGGCACCTTCGAGTGGCCGAGGAGGCATTGCGTCAGTTCGCGCTGCGGGAGGTCGTGTTCCTTCCCACGGGATGCCCGCCGCACCGCGCGGTGGACGAGGGGGTCCCCGGAGAGGCGAGGTACACGATGGTCCACCTCGCCGTGGACGGACACCCGGGGTTCGCCGTGTCCCGGATCGAGGTGGACCGCGGACCTTGCTACACCGTGGATACGGTCGCCGCGATGAAGGAGGAACACCCAGAAGGGGTGGCGTACATCGTAGGAGCGGACATCTTCGCGCGGATCGAAACCTGGCACGATTGGCCGCGGCTCCTCCAAAGCTGCCCGTTCATCGTCGCCCCCCGCCCGGGCGTACCCCCTACGACCTTTCGCCGGCCCCCGTTCGATCGAGGGGAGCTTCTCTTCCTCGAGATGCCCTTGATCGCCGTTTCTTCCTCCGAGGTCCGCCGCCGGTATCGGGAGAGTCTCCCCATCGCGGGGATGGTCCCCCCAGCGGTAGACCGGTGGATTCGCGCGCACGGCCTGTACGGCGTGGCCCCCCGCGACGCGGGCGGCTAGAATACGTGATATGAGGAGGGACCCATTCGACGGCAGTTTCGGGTAAACGAGCAGATCCGATCGCGAGAAGTTCTCCTGATCGACCCTGACGGACGCAGCCTGGGGGTGCTCCCCGTGGACAAGGCGTTGGCCCTGGCCCGGGAGAAGGGGCTCGACCTTGTGGAGGTGGCCCCGGAGGCGAACCCGGTGGTGTGCAAGATCGTGAACTTCGGGAAGTACCGATACCAACTGGGGAAACGGGAGAAGAAACAGCAGAAAGCATCCCGCCTCAAAGAGGTGAAGTTCACGATTCAGACAGGAGAACACGACTTCCAGACAAAGCTCGCGCGGATCCGTGAGTTCCTCGGGGAAGGGCACAAGGTACGGGTTTCCGTGTTCTTCAAGGGCCGCCAGATCATCCACATCGGCAAGGGAGAGGAGATCCTGGCCCGGGTGACCACGGCGACCGAGGACATGGCCAAGGTGGACCAAGACACGATGAGCAAGGGAAGGACCCTGCAAATGCTGCTCGTTCCCCTTCCCCGCAAAGGAGGACGCAATGAAGACAAAGACGCACCGGGCGTCGGCAAAGAGGTTTAAGATCTCGGGAACCGGGAAGATCTTCCACCGCCGCGCCAACCGCAAGCACAAGCTGTCGAAGATGCGGCCCCAGTATCGTCGCCAGGCTGGGCGTCCCGTCGAGGTACGCGGCGCCGATCGCAAGCGCCTGCGACGGATACTGAACGTGTAGGGGAGGAGGCACAGGTATGCGAGTTCCCGGAGGGGTGAAGCACGGGCGGCGGCGCCGGAAGATCCTCAAGCTAGCCAAAGGGTTCAAGGGGAAGCGGCGCTCCTGCTACCGCATCGCCAAACAATCCGTGTTCAAGGCGCTGCGGCATCAGTACGTGTCGCGCAAGCTTGAGAAGCGGGTCATGCGGCAGTTGTGGATGATCCGGATCGGAGCGGCCACGCGGAGCCGCGGGATTTCCTATTCCGCGTTCATGGGCGGGCTGCGCAAGGCGGACGTCGGTCTGAATCGGAAAATGCTCGCCGACCTCGCCATGCGCGACCCGGAGGCGTTCTCCCAGGTGGTGGACCTCGCCACGGAGGCACAACGAGCGTGACCAAGCGCGGTGGTCGCGCGGGGACACGGCAGACCGGGTGAACGACGGTTTGGAGCACGATTCGGGTTTGGGTCATGACGACCTGAGCGG
>CAYSZC010000060.1:3115-6929 GCA_964435345.1 uncultured Thermotogaceae bacterium | reverse complement strand
GCGACTACTTCGAGATCACCCGTAGCGGTGATCAGCTCATCCTGCGGCCGATGGCCGTGGTGGATCGGGCCAAGGCGGAACTGGCGCAGTTGCTTGAGCCGGTATGGGAACGGAACAAGGGCGCAGATCCGGCCGCTGTGGAAGCCGACGTTGTGAAGGCCGTGGACGAGATTCGCACCGGCCGGCGATAACTCCGTGGGCTCTGGTCATGATTCGCTTTGTCCCTGACACGAACGTGGTCGTGAGTGCATGATCTGAGGGGCCAGACCTTCATTCTTCTGGTTTCCGCGCTCTCCTGAAGGAACCTGGGCGTGGTCCGTGGGCCTACGGTTGTTCCCAGATCTCGCCGCCAAGGGCCGGCTTGGGTCCTCGGCGTCCGCGCCGGGCACCCCGTGGCCCTCCACGGGTCCCACGACCTCGATCCCGGTCGGACCGAGGATCTCTCCGGCCTGGCGGAAGTCCTTTGCTTGACAGGGCAGATATGTAGTCGTAAGGTGTGATCATCATGCGGATCACCAAGCGAACCACAACCCGTGTGTCGGTGGCGGAAGGGAAGAAGGACCTCAGCCGGCTCCTCAGAGAGGCCACGGCGCGTTCCCCCATCCTCATCTTCAACGAGCGAAAAGGGGAACTGGCCGGGGCGCTCCTCTCGCCCAGCGAATACGAGCGTTACGAGCGGCTCCAAGGGTACTTCGAAGCCCTGCGGCTCTCCCGGAAGTTCGCACCCCTCGAGCTCGATCTGGCCGCGCTCGTGCAGGCGTCGCGGACCGAGCTGGACGGGCGCTCGGCATGACAGCGGCCAAGGCGCCGGTTCCGCTCGTTGTGGACGCGAGCGTCCTCCTCGCGTTCTACCTCCCCGTTGAGCCGCACAAGACCCACGCCCTGTCCCTCCTCGCCCAGGTTGCAGCGGGGGAAATCCGCCTGGTCGTGCCAAGTTTGACGCGGTACGAGATCCTGAACGCCCTCTCCCGGTGTGTGCGCAGGTTGAAGCCCGGCCCCCGGCTCACCCGCGACGATGCGGAGGAGATCCTGGCCGCTCTGGCATCATTGCATCTTGAGGAACACGACGTTCAGGGCCTGGAAGGGCGCGTCCTGGCGCTCACCGAGAAATGCAACTGCAGTGCGTATGACGCTGCGTACCTCGCGCTAGCCGAACACCTGAAGGCACGGTTTGTCACCGCAGACAGCAAACTATGCGCAGCGCTCGGGCGCGGATTCCCGCAGGTCGTCTTCCTGGGAGATCTCGCAGGGAACGGGACGTAGGCAGAGGGTCACCTGTGGGTATGGGGACATCATCACCGTGCGATGGGGAGGGCGTGTGACTCGGTTCCGGCCATGCGGCAGCTGATATCATCCATGGATCCTGGCCGCCAGTTCGTCGGCGAGGCCTGCAGCCCGGTCCTCGGTGTCCGCGTCGGGCGCGCCGCGGACCTCCCACCGCCTCCTCGCCCGCGGCCACTGCACTCCCTCGCTAAGCTCGATCACGGCTGGCTTTATGCGTTCCATCCTCCAATTCGTCCAGGAGCGCTGCCGCCCGGCGGAGGTGGGGGATGACGATGGACCCGCCCACCACGAGGGCGATCGTCATCGCCTCCATCAGCTCCTCTCCCGTCGCCCCGGCCTCCCACGCCTGGACCACGTGGTACGTGATGCAGTCCTCGCAGCGCAAGACGAGCGACGCCACGAGCCCCAGTAGTTCCTTCGTCTTCCGGGGCAACGCGCCGTCCTGGTACGCATCGGCATCCAGGGCCAGGAACCGCTTCGTCGTCAGGTCGGCATGCTGGAGCAGGATCTCGTTGAGCCTGGCCCGTTCGGCAGAAAACGCCTCTCTCTTCTCCATCATGGCCCCCTTCGCCAAACTCCTCCGCGCCGAACCGGCAACCGGCGAACAGGTCACCGAAGTGGTTGGGCCCGTGCGGACCTCCGTCGGGGTCGGTTCGACGGGCGTACCCAGGGTCCGGGCTCGGGTCAAGGGATCCCCTATCACCCGCAGGGACCAGCTTACCGTTGCTCCCTTCCGGGCCTCGCGGGGTTCACCGGTGTGCGTCGCAGGGGGCTCGACCGTCGTCGCCCGGAGGTCCCAGGCCAATTCCGTCTCCCCGTCCTCTCGGGAGGCCCATCGGCTCCACGTATAGCGGGTTTTGGATGCAGGGGACCGCTGACCCCCCACCTGCACGGGCCCGAGAGGCAGTGTAGAGGTTTCCGGTTGACCGGTCAACGGCTCGAAGGGCCAAGCACTGCCGGGAACGTCAGGGTGCTCGTGACTCGCTCTGTTTCAGATACCGGATGAACCCGGAGAAAAGCCGGGCAACACCGGCGGCATGTTCCACGGTGGACTGAAACGCGTCCTCCGTGATGAAACCCAGGTCACGGGCGACGTACAGCAAGCTGCGGACCTCGCCCGCTAATCCACGTGCTTGAACGAGGAACTGGATCAACTGCCGATTCGACCCCCGCTCGAACCCCTCCGCGATGTTGGCCATGATGGACACAGCAGCACGCTGCAACTGATCGCACAGATTCCGGTCACCATGGAGCGGTCGGTCCCTCGTCAGCCCGTAGACGGAGAGAACCAGCGCCCTGGCTTCCTGCCAAACATCAAGATCCTCGAACCGCTCAATCTTCGCCACGGTGGACTCCGAGGGACGAACCGCGAACACCTGAACCTGTTACCGGCCAACCGACGTTCTGGCGGAGGGGGTGGGATTTGAACCCACGGCACCCTTTGGGGGTGCACTGGTTCTCCAGACCAGTGGCTTCGGCCGCTCACCCACCCCTCCGTGATCTGGATTCTAACCTGCGTTTCCGGCCCCGGCAACGGGCCGAAACGCCCTACGCCGGTAGGACCGGCCCGAGGACGAGCCAGAGAACGAACCCCGCTACCCCAGCCACGACCGGGGTCACGGCCCAGCCCGCGAAGATTGCCCCGAGCTGCCGGGCGTTGACCGCCGCCACTCCCTTTACGAGCCCGATCCCCACCACCGCCCCCACGACAGCCTGGGAGGTGGACACGGGGACCCCCACGTAGGCGAACAAGCGAAGGATCGCCGCCTGCGAAATCGCTGCGAACAAGGCCGGCAGGAGGCCAAGGTAGACCAGCCGCTCCCCCACGGTCTCCATCACCCGACGTGCGTAGGTCAACGCCCCCAGGGCGATGCTCCCTCCCCCGATCAATGCCGCCGCCGGAACGGACAGCAGCCCCGCCCCGACATAGACGCCCGTTACGTTGGCGACGCTGTTGGCGCCCAGAGCGTACGCCCCGGCGATTCCCACCCCCACGATCGCCCACCGCAAGAACGCGTCGTAGGCGGTAATCCCTTCCAGACGGCGCTGCAGCGGAGGACCCAAGAAACGGTGCAGGAGATAGGCGAGGATGAGGCTTCCCAGCGGAGAGGCGACCCAAGACAGGACGATCCGCACCATCACCCCCCACTCCACCGCCCGGCCGGCGGCCAGCGCCACCCCGATGATCGCCCCCACTGCCGCTTGGGTCGCCGACACGGGCAGACCGAGGAACGTCATCATGGTCACGGTCAGCCCCGCGGCCAGCGTCACGCAGAACGCGGTGGCTAGGTCGTGCCCCGTGAGCGCTCCGTAGGTGGCCATCCCCCGCGCTCCCCCGAGGTACGCCCCCAACATCACGAACGCGCTCGTCAGCACGACCGCGGTTCGGTAGCGGACAGCCCGCGCACCGACTCCGAGGCCGAACACGTTGGCCGCGTCGTTGGCCCCGAGGGACCAGCCCATCAGCACCGCCGGTATCATCGCCCACATGGCAAGTGGCGTCCTGCGCCAAGTATGGGGCGCTTTATAC
>CAYSZC010000060.1:0-3015 GCA_964435345.1 uncultured Thermotogaceae bacterium | reverse complement strand
TACGCCCGGGAGGACTCGAACCTCCGGCCTGCGGTTTAGGAAACCGCTGCTCTATCCAGCTGAGCTACGGGCGCATCGCTTTACTCGCCATCATAGCCAGGAAAACCCCGCCCCCGCAAGCTCCCCAAACGCGGGTGAAGCCTGACCCTACCCTTCTCCCGTTCGCCGTCGTTTCATCGCGTACAGGACGTTGTCTGCCCGACGCAGCAGGTCCTCGATCGTTGCCGGAGTCTCCTGGACCGGCTCGCAGACTGTGTACCCCATGCTGACGCTCACCTTCGGGCCGCGGAGCGCCTCGACCGAGATCCCCGCCACCGCCCGGCGCAGACGGGTCACCGCCTCGTCGGCGCCGCGGCCGGTCTCGGGAAGCACGATCACGAACTCCTCCCCGCCATAGCGAAACACGTAGTCCGAGTCGCGCACGTTCCCTTGGAGGGCCTCCGCCACCCTCCGCAGCACGGCATCGCCCACGAGGTGCCCGTACCGGTCGTTCACGGCCTTGAACTCGTCGATGTCGGCCATGATCAGGGTCAGCGGGTGGCCATACCGCTTGGCCCGCTCGATCTCCCGCTCCAAGGTCTCCACGAGGAACCGGCGGTTGTAGAGGCCGGTGAGCGGGTCGCGGATCGCCTGCTCCCGGAGCTCCGCCGCAAGGCGCAGGTGGCGGATCACCTCGCGGACGTGGCCGGCCAGGATCTCGGTGAGCATCACGTCGCGTTCGGTGAACGCGTCGGGCGCGGTGGACACGGCTTGGAATACCCCGAAATCGCCGATGGGGACGGAGATAAAGCTTCGAAAGTCGCTTCGGGTGGGCCGAGCCGCGGCGAAGTCCTCCAGCCGGCCCCAGTAACTCCTCCCCTCAAGGATGCTTTTCCAACCCACCCCCTCACCATAGGGAGCGGGCTTGGAGAGCTCGCGGGCCGGCTTGGAAATCCCTTTTGGAACGAGCAATTTCCCTTCCACTAAGTCAATCCCGCAAAGCGCAAGACCCAGGATGCGGGCCGCCTCCGCCACCGCCGCATGACACGCCTCGTCCACCGTGGCGGACCGCGCGAGCCGCTGCACGGCCTCGTGGAGGGCCGCGAGCTTCTCCGCCTGCACGCGGGCCTGCTCCTCCAGGTGCTTGCGCTCGGTGATCTCCTGGGCCACCTCGACCGCACCGGAAACGCCTCCCGCCTCGTCGAGCGCAGGGTACCCGTGAATGAACCAGATTCGGCCGTCCGGTCTGGTCATCTCCCCCGCGGCCGCCCGGCTCGTGGTCAGTACTTCTACCATTGGGCATCCCGGGCACGGCGCGGTTCGCCCATGCCAGATCTCGTAGCAGTGCCGCCCCACGACCTCCGGCAGCGTTCGCCGCGCCGCGCGCGTCGCCGCCGGGTTCGCCCACCGCACGCGCATGTCCGAATCGTGGAAGACGATGTGTTCGCTCACGCTTCCGAGGATCAGGGCCTTTTCCGCCTCGGAAACCCGCAGGGCCTCCTCGGCCTCCTTCCGAGCCGTGATGTCGAGGATGGACACGAGCACGCGCTCCAGGGTCTGTTCGTATCCCGGCAGCACTGCCCACCGCAGGAAGATGTGGAGGCGTTCGCCGGCGAGGCTGTAGTTGACGCCCTCACCCGTGAACTCTGTCCTCCCCTCCCAGATCGCGAGCAGCTGCTCCTTGAACAGCTCGTGGACCTCGGGGGTAATCGCCCGCTCAAGGTTCCCAAGGAGCGCCTCCGTGGTCTCGGCCCGGTACAGGCCGAGGGTGGCCTTGTTCACGTACCGGACCCGCAGCTTCCCTACGCATTCCCCCACCGCCGCGGGGTGCTCGGCAAGGTGGCCCCGGAGGTCGCGGACTCCCTGGCCCCGCAGATCGTCCAGATACCGTTTCACATCGGAGAAATCCTCCTCCCACAGGGAGACCGGGGACTCGGCGAACAGCTCTCGGTACCGGGCCTCGCTCTCCTGGAGCGCGTCCAGGAACGCCTTACGGTCGGTGATGTCCCGGTTCACCGACAGGGTCGCCCTCTCCCCGCGGTGCTCAAACAGGGTGACCATGCACTCCGTCCAGTACAGGCTCCCGTCCTTGCGCCTCTTGCGCTCCTCGAAGCAGGTGACCTCCCCGTGGGCCAGGAGATCGTTCACGCGGGCATAGGTCAACTCCGGCTCCTCAGCGGCCAGGTCCCGCATGATGTTCATCCCGACCAGTTCCTCCGGGGAGTATCCGCTCTGGGCCGCGGCGGCCGGGTTGGCGGCGAGGATGGTCCCGTCGAACGCGGTGATGTACACCGCGTCGGCCAACCGCTCGAAGAGGAGCCGGAACAGGAGTTCGGACTCCGACAGCCGCTTCCGCTCCCGGGCCGCCCGCACGGCAAACGTGATCTCCTCCCACACCCCTTCCAGGCGGTCGAAATCGGCCGGGGAGAAGGCGCTGGGGTCCTCTCGATTGTCCAGGTTGAAGTAGGCGATCACCTCGCCCTCGTGGGAGATGGGAAAAGAGATGAAAGCAGCGACCGGGAATTCGTCCAACCTGTCCGCGATCTCGGGAGGGAGGAGCTCACGGATGAGCCCCCCGGGGTCCCGTACGATGGCCGGACCCACATGCCCCAGCTTCCGCTGGAGGATACATTCCTTGGGGATCTTGATCTGGGCGAGGCGCTCGAGGTCCCAACCCACGGCAGCCTGGTACTCGAATGCGCCCTGCTCATCGTTCAGCACCAGGAAGCACCCGGTTTGGGCTTGGGGAACCAGAGAGACGGCGTGCTCGAGGATCGTCTGCGCCAGTCGCGCGAGGTCGTAGCCGCGATTGAGCGCTCGCAGGACCTGGACAAGGAACTCAAGCTCACGTTTCTTCTGGGTCACCGTCCCCACCCACAGTGAGCGGTTTGCGTGGCCGACCGCCCGTCTTCGATTGTACTTTCCCGGTCCGACCCCGGACAAATCTGGGTCCCCACTCGCCTGTATGCGAACCGCCCGCCGAGCCTTCGGCTACCTGTCTGCCGACAGGCAGGCGCCCGACGGTTCTCACCGCAG
>CAYSZC010000059.1:0-6943 GCA_964435345.1 uncultured Thermotogaceae bacterium | reverse complement strand
AGGTAGAGGAGGACCGTGAACGAGGCGATCACGGCCAGGAACGGCATCGCCTTGAACAACCACCCCACCGCGTCGCGGGGGACGACGGTCTCCTTCACGAGGAGTTTCCCTACGTCGAGGAACGGCTGCCGGAGCGGCGGCCCGATCCGGGACTGCATCCGCGCGGCGAGCTTGCGGTCGAATCCCTTGTACACGAGCCCGAGAAACCCGCTTCCGGCGAGCACAATGGCCGCCTGCCACACAAGGTGAAGCCCGGTCACAGGCCACCTCCGTGACGGGTGACGGGTGACGCGTAACGGGTAATCCGCTCCGTCTTCGCGCGGGAGAGTCGCAGCAGCTCCTCCTTGAGCACCGTGGTCTCGGAGCCGTCGCGCACCATGTGCACGCGGTCCATGCAGCAGATGCAGGGATCAATCGAGGCGGCGATGATCGGGATGTCGGCGATCTCCTGGTCCTCGAACATCGGTCCCCAGCTCATGAGGTTGGAGTAGGTGGGGGCCTTGACCTTCCACACGACCGGCTCCTCCACCCCCGCCTCGAGGCGTACGTAGTGGATGACCTCGCCCCGCGGCGCCTCGTGCCACCCCACGCCTTCCCCTTCCGCCTTCTTGAGGTAGGCCAGCAAGGCCGGGATCTTGGGGAACGAGGTGATCTCCCCGTCCGGCATCTCGACCAAGCACCGCTCGATCAAGTCGAGGGACTGCGCGATCTCCAGGAGCCGCACGACGGCCTTGTCGTACACGTCCCCCCGCGGCTGCAGCCCGTGGTCGCGGGGGGTGATCGCCTTGACGCCGAACTCCCCGTACAGGAGGTACGGGCGATCCTGGCGCACGTCTTTGGACAGGCCCGACGCGCGCGCCGTGGGGCCGACCGCGCACAGGGCGTCCGCCTCTTCCGGCTCGAGGATTCCCACGTTGCGGGTCCGGGCTTCCACGGACGGATCGCGGAGGAACGCGTCGAGGATCTCGTCGAGGAGGCCGCGGTAGTAGCGGACCATCTCTTGGACCTTGGGATACTGTTCCACAGCGATGTCTCGCCGCACCCCGCCGTAGATCGGGATCGCGTAGTCCACGCGGTTCCCGCTCAGCTCCTCGAGGAGGTCCATCACTTTTTCTCGCACCTTCCACGTCAGGTGGAGCAAGGTGTCGAACCCGAGCTCGTGCGCCGCTACTCCAGCCCAAAGAAGATGGGAGTGGATCCGCTCCAGCTCGGAGAAGATCACCCGGAGGTACTGGGCCCGAGGCGGGACCTCGATCCCCGCTGCCCGCTCCACGGCCAGCGTGATTGCGATCGGGTGGGAAATCGAGCAGATCCCGCAAATCCGCTCGGAGAGGTAGAGGACCTGGATCAGGTTCCGCTTCATCGCCATGAACTCGATCCCGCGGTGGGCAAACCCGGTGCGCGCGCTCACGCCGACGATCCGCTCGCCTTGCACGCGGAACGTCAGGCGGATCGGCTCCTTCAGCGCGGGGTGGATCGGGCCGATCGGGATCTCGTAGACGTTCGGCTCAGTCATGCTTCCCCTCCCATTCTACCGTCCGCCGGACGAGCTGTGCGGTGGCCGCGTCGTCCTTCCGCCACGGGTGCCCGGGGAAATCGTCGGGGAGGAACACATGGTCGCGCGAAGGGATCCCGCTGAACTCGACCCCCAGGAACTCGATC
This sequence comes from uncultured Thermotogaceae bacterium, assembly GCA_964435345.1. Classification (GTDB taxonomy): domain Bacteria; phylum Bipolaricaulota; class Bipolaricaulia; order Bipolaricaulales; family Bipolaricaulaceae; genus Bipolaricaulis. The sequence goes on along the minus strand of CAYSZC010000059.1, from coordinate 5,281 downwards.
TCCTCCCGCTCGGTCGTCTCCGCCCCGGGGAGGATCCCGCAGATCGAGGGGACCACCGGGTCGTCCTTGGGGACCGTGACACGCAGGGTGAGCACCACCTCTCCTCCCGCGGTGCCGTAGCCGACGGCGAGATGGTACAGGAGCTCGATCGCTTCTCCGGCGTCCCGCCCGGAGATGACGGACATGTGCAACGGGCCGAGCGACTTCAGAGCCCCCACCGCGGCGAGGAGCCCCTCCCGCGGGATGTCCGCCCACAGCTCGGTGAGCTCCACGGGCGTCTTCACCCCGACCCGTCGGGGGCGTTCCTCGTGGCGAAGGTCTTTCACGGCCGCGGTGAGCGCGGACAACACCTCTCCCACCGTCATGCCTTGCCCCCCGCCGCCACCTGTTCGAGCTTGGCGACCGCCGTCACCACGCCGTGGATGATCGCCTCCGGCCGCGGCGGGCACCCCGGCACGTACACGGCCACCGGGACGATCTGGTCCACCGGCCCGGCCACGTTGTAGCTGTCGTAGAACACGCCCGAGGTGGAGCCGCACCCCCCGACCACGACGACGGCCTTCGGGTCCGGGGTCTGCTCGTAGACCCGCTTCAGGCGCTCCGCCATCGGCCGCGTCACCGGCCCGGTGACGAGCAGGACGTCGGCGTGACGCGGCGACCCGACGAGGCGGATCCCGAACCGCTCCACGTCGTAGCGGGGGGTGAGGGCGGCCACGATCTCGATGTCGCAGCCGTTGCACGAGCCGGTGGCCACGTGGAACACCCACAGCGCCCGCTTGAACGAGGAAAGACCCATCTCAGCCCCCCAGGAGAACGATCAGGAACACCACCCCGAGCATCAGAACGAGCCACGCCACGTAATCCCCAACGAACCCGGTGTGAAACGCGCGCAGTCGCTCCACGCAGGGCCGCAGCCGCTCCACGAATCCCCAGTACCGGCGCTGCCCCCCGACGTGGGCCCCGTCCATCTTCTCGCCGGACAGGAACGGGAGATCCTGCTTGGTACCGCGCTGGGAGTCCCGTCGGCGCCGGGCCCAGAGGAGAGCGGCCAGGGCGCCCACGCCGACCGCCGCGGCGAGCCAGACGAGCGGGTTCCAGTATCCTTCCCCGGTCAGTAGCCGCATCTCATCCCCCCAACACCGCCCGGAGGTAGGCGTCCCGCCCTTGCCACAGGGCCTCCGCCGCTGGGGTCACGAGGTGACGGACGAAGAACTCCGGGAACAGGCCCAGCGCCACCACGCCCAGGGCGAGGATCCCCATCGCCACGAGCATCGCCGGCGGGACTGGCGCGGCGGGCTTCAGGCGCGGCCCGAGGAACACCCCCTGAAACGCGCGGAGGAACACCGCCAAGAGGAGGATCGAGGCGAGGATGGCAAGGGCGGTCAGGATCGGGGAGAGCCGGAAGGCCGATTCGTAGATCATTCGCTTCGAGACAAGGGGTGGGAGCCCCGCCAAGGCGAGCGTCCCGAGGAGGAAGAACCCGGTCGTCCACTTGAGGTCGTGCCTCAGCCCGCCCAAGCCCGACAGGTCGCGCCCGCCGGCGGCCCGCTCCACCGCGCCCACGGCAAGGAACAGAAGCCCGATCACCACGGCGTCGTTGAGCATGTGGAAGAGGCCGCCCTGAATCGCGACGAGGCCGAACGCGGGCCGCGCCCCGATCACGGTCAGGCCGACCCCGACCCCAAGGAGCATGTACCCGATCTGCGACACGGCCCCGAACGCGACGAGCCTCCCGAGGTCTGTCTGGACCACCGCCATCAGCGCCGCCACGACCACGGTGAGCGTGCCGAGCCCCACCACGAGCCACCCCACCGCCGGATCGGCCACGCCGCCGTACAGGGTGAACAGGACCCGGAACAGGGCGTACAGGGCCACTTGGGTGTTCACCACGAGCAGGATGACGCTCTGGGCCGGGGCCTCGCCGTAGGCGTCGGGCGCCCACATGTGCATTGGCACCGCCCCGACCTTCATCAGAAGCCCTCCCACGAGGAGCCCCAGCGCAATCCGATCCACCGTTGTTCCCCGGATCTGGGCGGCGAGGTAGGCCAGGTTGAGGCTGCCGTACTCCCCGTACAGGATGGCGGTAGCGAGGAGCACGAACAGCCCGCCCACCGTGTACATGACCATCGTCTTGAACGCCGCCTCCGGCCCCCGCGCGGCCCACGTGCGGTACCCGATCAGCCCGCCGGCCGCGATCGAGGTGACCTCGAAGAACACGAAGAGGTTGAACAGGTCGCCGGTAAGGGCCATCCCCAGCATCCCCGCCCAGAGGAGCGTCCCCAGGGTCAGGGCAAGGGTCTTCCCCTCTTCTTCGGCGAGGTAGCGCCGGGCGTAAACGAGCGCCACGACGGCCACGAGCACGGTGATGAGGGCCATGAACGCCCCCAACGCGTCCACGGCAAGGACGATCCGGATCGGGAACCCTCCCGGGGCGACCGTTTCCCCGGGCGAGGCCGCGCCCAGCGTGTACACCTGGATCCCGACGGTGAACACCCGCACCGAGAGGAGCACGGTCATCGCCGCGGTGAATCCCCCCACGAGGAGGAGCCACACATCCCGCAGGTGGCGGTGGAGCTTCCCCCACAGGGGGAGCGCGAACGCCCCGAGGAGGGGCACGGCGATGGCGAGGATCGGGGCGTGCGTCGCGAGGTTCATCCCTTGAGCTCCGTGACCTTCCTGGCATCCAACGTCCCCCGGTGGCGGTGGATTACCACGACGAACGCGAGCATGAGGGCCGTGGTGGCGAGGCCGATCACGATGCTGGTGAGGGTCAGGGCCTGGGGCGTGGGGAGGACCATCGTGGCGTCTTTCGGGGCGTAGGTGTAGATGGGGACGCCCCCCTGTCGCACGTAGCCGGTGGCCACGTGGGACACCCACAGCGCCCGCTTGAACGAGGAAAGACCCATCTCAGCCCCCCAAGAGGACGATCAGGAACACCGCCCCGAGCAGCAGAACGAGCCACGCCACGTAATCCCCAACGAATCCGGTGTGCAACGCGCGCAGTCGCTCCACGCAGGGCCGCAGCCGCTCCACGAATCCCCAGTACCGGCGCTGCCCCCCGACGTGGGCCCCGTCCATCTTCTCGCCGGACAGGAACGGGAGATCCTGCTTGGTACCGCGCTGGGAGTCCCGTCGGCGCCGGGCCCAGAGGAGAGCGGCCAGGGCGCCCACGCCGACCGCCGCGGCGAGCCAGACGAGCGGGTTCCAGTATCCTTCCCCGGTCAGTAGCCGCATCTCATCCCCCCAACACCGCCCGGAGGTAGGCGTCCCGCCCTTGCCACAGGGCCTCCGCCGCTGGGGTCACGAGGTGACGGACGAAGAACTCCGGGAACAGGCCCAGCGCCACCACGCCCAGGGCGAGGATCCCCATCGCCACGAGCATCGCCGGCGGGACTGGCGCGGCGGGCTTCAGGCGCGGCCCGAGGAACACCCCCTGAAACGCGCGGAGGAACACCGCCAAGAGGAGGATCGAGGCGAGGATGGCAAGGGCGGTCAGGATCGGGGAGAGCCGGAAGGCCGATTCGTAGATCATTCGCTTCGAGACAAGGGGTGGGAGCCCCGCCAAGGCGAGCGTCCCGAGGAGGAAGAACCCGGTCGTCCACTTGAGGTCGTGCCTCAGCCCGCCCAAGCCCGACAGGTCGCGCCCGCCGGCGGCCCGCTCCACCGCGCCCACGGCAAGGAACAGAAGCCCGATCACCACGGCGTCGTTGAGCATGTGGAAGAGGCCGCCCTGAATCGCGACGAGGCCGAACGCGGGCCGCGCCCCGATCACGGTCAGGCCGACCCCGACCCCAAGGAGCATGTACCCGATCTGCGACACGGCCCCGAACGCGACGAGCCTCCCGAGGTCTGTCTGGACCACCGCCATCAGCGCCGCCACGACCACGGTGAGCGTGCCGAGCCCCACCACGAGCCACCCCACCGCCGGATCGGCCACGCCGCCGTACAGGGTGAACAGGACCCGGAACAGGGCGTACAGGGCCACTTGGGTGTTCACCACGAGCAGGATGACGCTCTGGGCCGGGGCCTCGCCGTAGGCGTCGGGCGCCCACATGTGCATTGGCACCGCCCCGACCTTCATCAGAAGCCCTCCCACGAGGAGCCCCAGCGCAATCCGATCCACCGTTGTTCCCCGGATCTGGGCGGCGAGGTAGGCCAGGTTGAGGCTGCCGTACTCCCCGTACAGGATGGCGGTAGCGAGGAGCACGAACAGCCCGCCCACCGTGTACATGACCATCGTCTTGAACGCCGCCTCCGGCCCCCGCGCGGCCCACGTGCGGTACCCGATCAGCCCGCCGGCCGCGATCGAGGTGACCTCGAAGAACACGAAGAGGTTGAACAGGTCGCCGGTAAGGGCCATCCCCAGCATCCCCGCCCAGAGGAGCGTCCCCAGGGTCAGGGCAAGGGTCTTCCCCTCTTCTTCGGCGAGGTAGCGCCGGGCGTAAACGAGCGCCACGACGGCCACGAGCACGGTGATGAGGGCCATGAACGCCCCCAACGCGTCCACGGCAAGGACGATCCGGATCGGGAACCCTCCCGGGGCGACCGTTTCCCCGGGCGAGGCCGCGCCCAGCGTGTACACCTGGATCCCGACGGTGAACACCCGCACCGAGAGGAGCACGGTCATCGCCGCGGTGAATCCCCCCACGAGGAGGAGCCACACATCCCGCAGGTGGCGGTGGAGCTTCCCCCACAGGGGGAGCGCGAACGCCCCGAGGAGGGGCACGGCGATGGCGAGGATCGGGGCGTGCGTCGCGAGGTTCATCCCTTGAGCTCCGTGACCTTCCTGGCATCCAACGTCCCCCGGTGGCGGTGGATTACCACGACGAACGCGAGCATGAGGGCCGTGGTGGCGAGGCCGATCACGATGCTGGTGAGGGTCAGGGCCTGGGGCGTGGGGAGGACCATCGTCGCATCCGGCGGAGCGTAGGTGTAGATGGGGACGACCCCCTGTCGCACGTAGCCGGTGGCCACGAGAAACAGGTTGACCCCGTTCTGGATGAGCTTGAGCCCGATCACGATCTTGATCAGGTTGCGCCGGGAAAGAAGGGTCCACAGCCCGAGGGCCACGAGCACCATGCTCACGATGAACGGGGTGTTACCGATCATCTTTGTCTCCAAACAGCCCGAACAGCACCATCACCGAGCCGAGTCCGCCCAGCACCTTGAACCCGACCGCCCAGTTCATGAGGGGGAGCGTGCCCGCGGTGTTGAGGTACCCCGGGTTCGGTCCCAGGGGCACCGGGTCCCCGAACAGCCCGCCCATCCCGGCGAGCGAGTT
>CAYSZC010000058.1:0-7167 GCA_964435345.1 uncultured Thermotogaceae bacterium | reverse complement strand
CGTGAACCGCGCGGAGGATGGCCTCCGGATCGGCGGGAACCGGGTTTCGGAGTCCGTCGCGGCGGCGCTCGAGGTCCACCTGGCCCTTGCTCAGGCTGCGCGGACCTATCACCGCCAGGACCGGAATCCCCACGAGCTTGGCATCGTGGAACTTCTCGCCAGGGGTCCGTTCCCGGTCGTCGAGGAGCACGGCCAAACCAGCACGGGCGAGGTGTTCGGCGGCCAAAGCGGCGAACGCCGACTGATCGGGTTCCTTCGGGTTGAGGACCGTCACGAGCACCTGGAACGGGGCGACCGAGGCGGGCCAGACGATGCCTTCCCCGTCGTGGTGGGCCTCGAGCACTGCCGCCAGCAGGCGCCCGATCCCGATCCCGTAGCACCCCATGACGAGGGGCCGCTGCTGCCCGTCCCGGTCGAGGAAAGCCGCCCCCAAGGACTGCGAGTACTTCGTCCCGAGCTTGAAGATGTGCCCGAGCTCGATCCCCCGCCGCACGCGGAGGGCGCCCGCGCAGTGCGAGCAACGGTCCCCGTCGCGGGCGAGGGCCACGTCGGCAACGAGCGTCGCGGCGAAGTCGCGGGGGAAGTTCACGTTCTTCAAGTGAAAACCTGCTCTGTTCGCGCCGGCCACGAGGTTTCGCGCCGATGGGATCGAGTCGTCCACCACGACCTTCACCCCGTCGCCCGCGATGCCGATCGGGGAAGCGTATCCTGGCACCGCACCCGCCGCGGCGATCTCCTTCTCCGTGGCCGGGGCCAACTCCGCCGTGCCCAGGGCCCGGGCGAGCTTGGCCTCGTTCACTTCGAGATCCCCCCGGATCACGACGAACACGAGCGCGTCCCCGGCCCGGTAGAACACGGCCTTGGCCGTCTTGCGCGTGGGGACGCCGAGGAATCTCGCCACGGCCTCGATCGTGGTGCAGTCCGGGGTCGCCACCTCCTCAAGCGAGCGGAGATCTTCGCTCAGGTCGTGGTCCTTGGCCGACACCGCCCCCTCCCGGTTGGCCGCGTAGCCGCACCCCTCGCAACGGACGAACGTGTCCTCCCCGTGGTCGTTCGGGAGCATGAACTCGTGGGACCCCGATCCTCCCATGAGCCCGGAGTCGGCCTCCACCGGCACAGGTGCGAGCCCCAAGCGGCGGAAGATCGTCATGTACGCCCGGTACACGTGGGGGTAGTACCGGTCCAGGTCAGCCGAATCCTCGTGGAAGCTGTAGCCGTCCTTCATCGCGAACTCCCGCACCCGGACCAGCCCGCCCCGGGCGCGGGGCTCGTCGCGGAACTTGGTTTGGATCTGATAGAGCATCAGCGGGAGCTGGCGCCAAGACTGGATCTCCCGCCGGGCGAGGTCGGTCACGACCTCCTCGTGGGTCGGTCCGAGGACCATCTCCCGGTTGGCCCGGTCCTGAAACCGGACGAGCTGAGGCCCGAAGTCCGCGAGCCGGCCGGTCTTGGCCCACAGCTCGGCGGGGTGGACCACCGGCATGTGCAGCTCGGCGCCCCCGATCGCGTCCATCTCCTCGCGCACGATCTCCTCGACTCTGCGCAGGGCCCTCCATCCGAACGGAAGGTACGTGTAGATCCCCGCGGCGAGCGGGCGGATCATCCCCGCCCGCAACATCAACTTATGGCTGGGAAGGTCGGCCTCGGCGGGCTCTTCTTTCCACGTGCTGAGGAAATACCGGCTCCAACGGACGTAGGACATGGTGGGCCCAAGGTTAGCGAAAAAGGCTCGCCAGGGCAACGGCCAACTGGTCTGGATCGTCAATCCACCGCGCCGGGACCGGAAGCGCGCGCAGGAACGCCTCCCCGTAGCGCTGCGTGGCGAGACGCGGATCGGCGAGGAGGAGCGCTCCGCGATCGGTCGGGGTCCGCACGAGCCGGCCCACCCCCTGCCGCAGCCGGAGAACGGCCCGGGGCAGGAATAGCTCCTGGAACGGGATTCCCCCTCGTTCGAGGATCCGCTCCGCCTGGGCCTCGGTCACCGGGTCGGTGGGCACAGGGAACGGCAACCGCACGATCATCAACAGCTCGAGCTCCTCCCCGGGGAGGTCAATCCCCTCCCACAGGGTGTCGAGCCCGAGCAAGACCACGGGCGGCGGGTGGTTCCGGAACCGGGAGAGGAGCTGCTCTCGTTCCCCGTCCCGGCGTTGGACGAGGTGGGGCGTTCCGGCGAGGTGCTCGGCGGTGGCCTCGAGCAGGCGGCGGGAGGTGAACAGGGCGAGGGTCCGCCGGGGCACGCGCAGGACCTGGCGCAGCGTGGCGGCGAGGGCCCCCGGGCACGCCGGGTCGTCCGGGTGGGGAAGGTAGCGGAGCACGAACGCCCGCACGCGGTCGTAGGGGAAAGGAGACGGCCAGGCCGCAAACTGGACCGTAGCGGGATCGAGCCCGAGCTCGCGCGCGAGGGCCGCTCCGCCGTCCCCCACAGAGAGCGTGGCCGAGGTCAGGATCCCCCCGGTGATGCTCGGCCAGAGCGCCGCGCGCAGGGTCTCCCCGACGTCCACCGGGGTCGCGGTGAGGGTGAGGCCGTGCCCGTCCCGAGCGTACCAGAACACGGTCTCCTCCGCGTCAGGGCGCAGGAGATGGCCGACGAGGCCCGCCATGCGCCGGATATCGTTCCCCACGCTACGGGCCCGGGCCGCGTCCTCGTCCGGAAGGTCGGGGGCGATCCGGGCGACGGCGTCGGCGAGGCCGTCGAGCGCCTCGGAGAGGATCGCGCCGGCGGGGACGAGGGGCGCCATGTCCGCGCTCCCGTACCGGCCGATGTCCTTGGGGAGGACCGCCCCGGCCGTGGCCCAGAACGCGCGGTGGGCGGCCACGGCGCGGTCCCACCCCTCGATCGCCCGCTCCGCTCCTTTGGCGTCCCCCCACTTCGCGAGCAGGCCGGCCGCGCCCCGCCGGAGCTCCCCGAGGAGGCGGGGGATCACGGGCGGGGAGAGGGCGACGCTGAGAGCATCGCGCATCGCCTCCGGCAGGGCGTGGGCCTCGTCCACAACGAGGAAGTCGTACGGCCCGAGGATCGTGCCCCCGCCCGCCAGGTCGGCCCCGAGGAGGGCGTGGTTGACCACCGCCAGCCGGGCGGAGCGGGCCCGATCCCGGGCCAGCCGCGACGGGCAGCGGTCCCAGAACGGGCAGGCCCACATCCCACAGCGGTACGGTATGTCCGGCAGTTGCCGGAGCGCCTCCCGCCCGGCCGGGTTCGCCCGCAGCGTGGCCAACTCGTCGAGGTCGCCCGTCTTCGTCCGCGCCGCCCACACGAGGAGCGGGACCAACACATCGCGAGGGATCAGTTGCCGCCGGAGATCCTCCAACCGCCGGAGGCACAGGTAATTCTCGCGCCCCTTGAGGAGCGCGCACGGCGCGTCCACCCCGAGTCTTTCCAAGAGAAACGGGAGGTCGCGGCGCCAGAGCTGTTCCTGGAGGGCGCGGGTGCGGGTGGCGATCACCGCCCGCCCCGTCCCGTGGGCGAGGGCCAGGAGCAAGGGAACGAGGTACCCGACCGTCTTCCCGGTGCCCGGCCCGGCTTCGAGGAGCCGGATCCCTCCGGCGGCGAGGGCCTCCGCCACGGCGCGGGCGTAGGCCAGCTGTCCCTCCCGGCGGGCGAGGGCGCCGGTCCCGATGAGGGAGTCGAACGCCTCGTCCACGCCCATCGGGACCGGGACGACGCTCTTCCCCGGTCGGGAAGCCGGTGGGGGCCCGATCCAGTTCGCATCGGGGAGGAGTTCGGCGATCAGGGCCTGGGCCGTGGGGGGGAACGCCCCGGCCTCGGACAGGGCGCGGAGGAGGAGAAACCCGGTCGCCTCGGCCTGGCTCACGGCATCGTCCGCTGTGGGAAGCCCGAACCGTCGGCACAGGGCGGGGAGCGTCGGATCGGCCTCCTCCGGCCACACCGCGCACGCCAAGACCTGCGTATCCACCCACCGCGACCTCAGGAGGTCGGGAGAGGCACCGAGAAGCGCCTGTACGGGGACGACGTCGTGGGCGACGAACGGGAGTCCCCCAAACCGTCGGAGATCCTCTTCCACGCCATGCCCCGGCGCGATGGGGATGGTGAGGCCCTCCACGACTTGGCCATTGGCAAAGCGGACTGCCCCAAGCGTGCCCGCCTCTCCGGCGGTTCCAGGTGTTCCGGTTCGTCGGTTTCCTGTAACTGTGCGGAGAACCGGCGACCGCCCCACGGCGAGGGCGATGAACTCGATCGTCACCGCCGGAGGCGGTGGAGGAGGTCAATCCTCCGCACCACCCCGACCAGCCGGCTCTGCTCGTCCAACACGGGGATCTGCTTCAGGGCCTTGCGGATCATCAGGTCCGCGAGGTGGAGATCGTTGTCGTCGGGGCGGGCCGCGACGACCTCGCGCACCATGAACTCCGCGATCGGCTTGTCCCCGATCTCGTGGAGCTTGCGGCTGAGCTGGTCCAGGCTGGGGAGGAACGAGGCGGACTGGAGCATCTCCACGTAGCCCGGGAGCGCAGCCCGGATGAGATCCCGCTCCGACACCACGCCTGCCACCCGTCCGTCCTCGTCCACGACCGGGAGCGAGGAGAGGCCCGATTGGTGCATGAGGTAGATGACCTGGGACACCGTGGTATCCAGCTCCACGGACGTTAGGTCGCGGCGCATGAACTCGCGGGCCTTCATCGTGCCTCCCGCTCCCGAACCGTCACGTGGTCGAGCTCGCGACGGATCGCGTTTACGTCGAGGCACAGCTTCTCCTCGGTCTCCGCCGCGGCCATCGCCGCGGCCATCCCGTACCGGGCGGCCTGGACAAGGTCTTGCCCATCGAGAAGGGCCCACAGGAGCCCGCCCACCAGGGCATCGTCGGCCCCAACAAGGTTTCGGAACGTGGCGAGCGGGACCTTCGCCTCGAACTCCCACACCCCGTCCGAGGTGACGAGGATGTCGCCGGTGACGTGGTGGGAGATGAGGCACGCCCGCACCCCCTGGCCGACGACCTTCCGGCCGGCGCACACGATCTCCTCGGGCGAACCCACCGGCATGTCCCCCAGTTGGAGATCCTCGCGGATGTCCGGCTTCACGAGGAACGGTCCCTCCTCGATCGCCAGGGCCAGCGGCTCCCTGCCGGCATGGACGACCGTGCGGACCCCGGCGGCGTGGGCGAGCCGGACGAGCGTGCGGTAGAAGTCGGTGGGGAACCCCGGGGGAAGAGCCCCGGCGAGCACCACATACTCCGACCGGGACAGCATCCGCTCGTACTTGCGGACGAAGATGCGCGCCGCCTCGTCCGGGACCGGGGGGCCTTCCTCGTGGATGAGGAGAGGGTGGTACTCCCGTCCCTTGGCGATCACCGTGACGTTGGTCCGGCTCTCCCCCGGGGTCCACACGAAGTTTGCGGTCACGCCGCGGGAGAGGAGGTCCTGGAGGATGATCTGGCCGGTGTGGCCGGCGAGGAACCCCAGCGCCACCGTCTCCACCCCGTGGCAGGCGAGGAACGTCGAGACGTTGATCCCCTTCCCCCCGGCCGAGGTGAGCGACTTCCCGGTCCGGATGAGGATCGCCTCTTCGGGCCGTTCCAGGGACAGGGGAAGCGCGTCCACCCAGTAGAACTTGTCGAGCGTCGGGTTGAGGGTGACGGTGAGGATCATCGTTTCCCCGTCACCCCGCTGAGCGACCCGGCCGTGGCCCCCTCGATCTCCACCATCGCGAACCGCCCGATCATAGCGGGATCGCCGGGAAAGAGCACGGTCCGGAAGTCCCGGGTCTTCCCGACGAGCCGCTCCTTCTCCGGGAGGAACGCCTCGACCAGCACCTCGACCGTCGTTCCGACCCGGGGGAGGTGGACAGCCAGGGCGATCCGGCGGCTCAGCGCGAGCACCGCGGCCAGCCGGCGGGCCTTCTCCGCCGGCGGGACCGAGTCCGGGAGCTCCGCGGCCCGGGTCCCCGGCCGCGGGGAGTACGCAGCGGCGTACACGGTCCCGAACCCGGCCTCCTCGATCAGCGATAGCGTGCCTTGGAAGTCGTGTTCCGTCTCGCCGGGGAACCCGACGATCACGTCCGTGGTGACGTTCACCCCAGGTACACCCTCCTGCAGCCGGTCCACGAGGGACAGGAACCGGGCGCGGGTGTAGCCGCGGCCCATCGCCGCGAGGACCCGGTCGCTTCCCGACTGAACCGCGAGGTGCACGTGCTCGCAGATGTTCCCGCCCTGGGCGATCGCCGCGATCACCTCGTCCGTCATGTACGCCGGGTGGGAGGTCGTGAACCGGATCCGCGGGATCGGGATCTCGGCACCGGCGCGGAGGAGTTGAGCAAAACTCGTCCCGTCCTTGAGGTCGAGGCCGTAGGCGTCCACGTTCTGGCCGAGGAGGGTCACCTCCCTGTACCCCGCCTGAGCCAAGCCAGAGAGCTCGGCAATGACTTCCGGCAGCGGACGAGACCGGAGAGGTCCCCGCACGTGGGGCACCACGCAGTAGGCGCAGGAGTGCGAGCAACCCTCGGCCACGGTGACGTAGGCCTGGAACGGGCTTTGGCGGCGGACGGGAAGGCGCTCCCGTCCGTTTGGATTGGGCAGACAGGCAAACCGCTCCCCGGCACGAGCCCGGGCGATGAGGCGCGGCAGGTCGGCGATCCCGGCCGTGCCGAACGCGAAGTCCGCCCCGGGGCAGATGCGGAGGGTCTCCCCGCCGCGGCCCTGGGCCATGCACCCCCCGACCCCGATCACGCGGGGGCGGGCCCGCCGCAGGCGCTGCAACTCCCCGACCCGGCCCACGACCTTGTCCTCCGAGCGCTGGCGGACCATACACGTGTTGAGGAGGACCACGTCGGCGTCGTCGGGATCGTCCACCAGGGCGTAGCCGGCCTGAGCGAGGACCCCGGCGATCTCCTCGCTCTTGTGCTCGTTCTGCTGACAGCCCCAGGTGAGAATGCATGCGTTCATCGCGGGAACGATACCCCGTCGCCCGGACCTACTCCAGAAGATGCAGGCCGGTCACAAGCGACGGGCCTGCCGACAGCGGGAGACAACAAGAAACGCCGCTTGGATACACGGCCTCTGTTCGTGGCCAAGGGGTTGTGGCATTGGCCGGTTGCGTGGTAGAGTCGGGTTAACCGCGTGGGGTTCCGGCCCAGGACGGCCACGCCGCGGTGAGGACAGGTGGAGGGCTGCGCACGGATCGTCAACCATCACCATGACTTCGCGCCTTCGCGTGAAT
>CAYSZC010000057.1:0-7230 GCA_964435345.1 uncultured Thermotogaceae bacterium | reverse complement strand
CAGAGCAGCCGCTTCGTAAGCGGCGGGTCGGGGGTTCGATTCCTCCCGCCGGCTCAAGAAGACAGTCGCAAGTCGGGAAGTCGCAAGTCGCAGGTTCCACACTTGGGACTTTCGACTTGGGACTTGAGACTGTCCTACCGGGGTGAGAGCGATGGACAAGGGGACGTATCGGGTGAAGACGGGGTTCGCGGAGATGTTCAAAGGCGGGGTGATCATGGACGTCACCACCGCCGACCAGGCACGCATCGCCGAGGAGGCCGGCGCGGTGGCGGTGATGGCCCTGGAACGGGTGCCGGCGGACATCCGCGCCCAGGGCGGCGTGGCCCGCATGGCCGACCCGCAGAAGATCAGGGAAATCCAGGAGACGGTCTCGATCCCGGTCATGGCCAAGGCCCGCATCGGCCACTTCGCCGAGGCCCGCATCCTCGAGGCCCTCAAGGTGGACTTCGTGGACGAGTCCGAGGTTCTCACCCCGGCCGATCCGTTCCACCACATTGACAAGTGGGCGTTCAAGGTCCCGTTTGTGTGCGGGTGTCGGGACCTCGGGGAGGCGGCCCGCCGGATCTCCGAAGGAGCGGCGATGATCCGCACCAAGGGCGAGGCCGGCACGGGGAACGTGATCGAGGCGGTGCGCCACATGCGGCTCCTCAACGACCAGATCCGGCGCCTCGCCGGGATGTCGCGGGCCGAGATCGTGAGCTACGGCAAGGAGCTGGGGGCCCCGGTCGAGGTCCTGGAGCTGATCCAAGCCGAGGGGCGGCTGCCGGTCGTGAACTTCGCCGCCGGCGGGATCGCCACCCCGGCCGACGCGGCCCTGATGCGCCTCCTTGGCTGCGACGGGGTGTTCGTGGGGTCGGGGATCTTCAAGTCGGGGGAACCCGAGAAGCGGGCGCGGGCGATCGTGCTCGCCTGCACGCACTACGACGACGCCAAGGTCCTCGCCGAGGTCTCGGCCGGCTTGGGCGAGGCCATGCCCGGGCTCCCTATCGAACGGATTCCCGAGCATGAGCTGATGCAGCACCGATGACGATCGGGGTCCTCGCGGTCCAGGGGGACGTGCGGGAGCACCTCCGCGTGCTCGCGCGCCTTGGGGTGGAGGGAAGACCGGTGCTCGTGCCGCAGCACCTCGAACGGATTGACGGGATCATCCTCCCGGGCGGGGAGTCCACGGCGATGTGGCGGATCATGACGCGCTCGGGCCTTGCCCAGTCTGTGGAGAGTGCGCTACGTGCGGGGCTTCCCGTGTTCGGGACCTGCGCCGGGATGGTCCTCCTCGCCCGTGAGATCACGAACGGGCCGGAGCGATTTCTCGGGGTCCTCGACATCGCGGTCGAGCGCAACGCCACGGGGCGGCAGGTGGACTCGTTCGAGGCGCCGGTCTCCGCGAACGGGCGTGGGGAGATCCCGGCCGTATTCATCCGCGCCCCGCTCGTGCGGCGGCTGGGCCCGGGCGTCGAGGTCCTGGCCAGGCTCGGGGAGGCGCCAGTGCTGGTGCGGGAAGGTCGGGCGCTTGCGGCGAGTTTTCACCCGGAACTGACCGGGGATGCCCGGGTCCACGAGTTCTTCATCGAGATGTGCCGAAAGGGGGAACTATGACAGCAAGGGTAGCGATCAACGGGTTCGGACGAATCGGACGGATCACGCTGCGGATCGTCGCCAAACGGGGGTGGCCGGTGGACGTGGTGGCGATCAACGACCCGTTCCTCGAACCGGCCACCGCAGCCCACCTCCTCCGCTACGACACGGTGTACGGGCGCGCCCCGTTCCCGGTTGCGGCGAAGGAGGGCGCCCTCGTCGCGGACGGACGGACGATCCCGCTCCTCGCGGAGAAGGAACCCGAGAACCTCCCGTGGCGGGAGCGTGGAGTCGACGCGGTCATCGAATCGAGCGGGGTGTTCACCGATCCGGAAAAGGCCGAGGCCCATTTGACGGCCGGCGCCAAACGGATCGTCCTCTCCGCCCCGCCCAAGGGCAAGCGCAAGGGCGAGGTACTTCAGATCCTGTGGCGCGTGAACGAGGGGCAGTTCGCGGAGAAGGGCAAGCCCGCCATCGTCTCGGCTGCCTCTTGCACCACGAACTCGCTGGGGCCCGTGGTGAAGGTTCTCCACGATACGTTCGGGATCGAGCACGGGTTCCTGACCACGGTGCACGGATACACGGGAGATCAGCGCCTGGTGGACGCGCCGCACAAGGACCTCGCCCGGGCGCGGGCCGCGGCGGCGAACATCATTCCCACGTCCACCGGCGCCGCGCGGTCCATCCCCACGATCTTCCCCGACCTGAAGGGAAAGATGGACGGGATCGCCACCCGGGTGCCGGTTCCGGTGGGGTCGGTGTCGGACTTCGTGGCCCGGCTCAAGAAGCCAGCAGGCGCCACAGCCGAACAGACGGTGGCTGCGGTGAACGCCGCGTTTGAGGCGGCGGCTCGGGGTCCGCTGGGAGAGGTGATGCTGGTGACCCGCGACCTGATCGTGTCGTCCGACGTGATCGGTGAAGAACACTCGTGCGTGGTCGCCACGCCATACACGATGGCGCTTCCTGGGGAACCGTCCGTGGTCAAGGTGCTTGCGTTCTACGACAACGAGTGGGGCTACGCGGCGAGGCTCGTGGATGTGGCGAAGTTCATCGCCTAGCGGCCTGTGTGCCAGTAGCCCGCTGAGCCTTCGGCCACGCGGACAAGATCGGATCCCCGCGGCTGGATACAGACTCACCGCAGAGACGCAAAGATCGCAGAGGAGTCTTGGAGTGAACATCCATTCGGTTTGGGATTTGGGTTCAATTCCAGAACCGATTTTCTCCGCGTCCTCTGCGTCTCGGCGGTGAACGGACCCCATGAACTTCGCCTGTACAGCGGGAATCCGTGAGCCGAAGGCCCGCGTACCCGAGCGCGGCCCCGGGGTTCCCACACGGGCTGCTCGGGCGTCCGCCTTTGTCGCGGGCCCGGTCGGGCTCCTGTTCCGCCCCACGTGTTACCTCTGCGCGGGGCCGGTCCCCGGCCTGGCCCCGGTGTGCGCGGGGTGCTCCGTCGAACTGCCTCGGTGGACGGGCACGCTGTGCGAGGTGTGCGGGGTGGGGATCGGGCCGGATTTGGACCTGTGCCGTGCCTGTGCTGTGGAGGGACAGACCTACGCTTGGGCGCGGACGATCGGGCCCTACGAGGGGGACCTGCGGAGGCTCGTTCAGGCCCTGAAATACGAGCGAGAGCGGGCGCTCGCCCGGCCCCTGGGACGGCTCTTGGCGCGCTTGATCGCGGCGCCGTCGCCTCCGAGCGCGCAAAGTACGCCGCGGGACACGCTCGATCTTGGCCTTGAACGCGACGCAGGAAACCGGGGTTTCTCTCCGCTCCCGGCGTTCTCGGCCATGCACGTGATCACCTGCGTGCCCCCGGACCCGAAACGACTTCGGGCCAGAGGGTACCACCCGGCCGAACTCCTGGCGCGGGCAGTGGCGCGATCCTTGGGCGTCGAGTACCGCCCCCTTCTTGGGAAATCGCGGGCCAGCCCGCCCCAGGTGGGGCGCCCCCGCGAGGAACGACGCCACGCGATGGGGGGCCTGTTCAAAGCCCGCGCCCGTGGTCAGGGCGAGCCCGTTCTCCTCGTGGACGACGTGATCACCACCGGGGCCACCGCGTCCGAGGCGGCACGGGCGTTGGGGGAGGCGGGGTTCGGGGACGTCGGGGTCGTGGCCTGTGCCCGGGCCGGTTCCGGCCGGGAGGGGTAGTGGACGTCAAGCGGTTCGTGGTGGGGCCGCTCCACACGAATGCCTACGTCCTTTCTTCCGACGGGGAAGCGGCGCTCATAGACCCGGGGGACGTTCCGCCCCAGCTTGCCGAAGCGTGGGCGGGCCAGACCCTGCGCTACATCCTTCTCACCCACGGGCATTTCGACCACGCCGACGGGGCCGAGCTCGTCCACGCCCGCACCGGGGCGCCGATCCTGTACCACCCCGACGAGCGGGCCACGTTCTGGACGATGGGCCGTCAGCCCCCCCCGCTGGGCCGTCCGCTCCAGGACGGGGACCGTTTCCCGCTCGGGAAAGAGGAGATCCTCGTGTGGCGCCTCCCCGGGCACTCGCCAGGGTCGCTCGCCTACCTGTGGGAGAAGGGCAAGGTAGCCATTGTGGGCGATGTCCTGTTCGCCCGATCGGTCGGGCGCTCCGATCTGCCGGGGGGGTCGTGGGAGGAACTCTCGCGGTCCCTGCTCCGCCTCCTCGGCCTCGACGGGTGGCGGGTCCTCCCCGGCCACGGTCCGGCCACGGACATCGCCCGGGAACGGGAGCAGAATCCGTACCTCCAAGGGCTGGGCGATGCCGGCTAGCGTCGAGGAGGTCAAGGCTCGGCTCAACATCGTGGAGCTCATTGGCCGGTATGTGGCGTTGAAGCCATCCGGTCAGAGGTTCAAGGGCCGGTGCCCGTTCCACCCCGACGACACCCCGTCCTTCACCGTCTCCCCGGACAAGGGGCTTTGGCACTGCTTCGGTTGTCACGCGGGGGGGGATTCGATCGGGTTCCTCATGAAGATCGAGCGCCTGTCGTTTCCCGAGGCCCTGGCGCGGCTGGCCCGCGAGCTCGGCATCGAAGTCCAAGTTGGCGAAGGCAAGGGCCGGCTTCTCCAGGCGAACGAACAGGCCGTTCGCTTCTTCTCTGCCGAGCTCCGCAAGGCCGGAGGCAAGAGGGCCCGCGACTACCTCGTTACCCGCGGGCTGAGCCAGGATCTGTGGGACCGCTACCGGCTGGGGTACGCGCCGGAGGGTTGGGACGGGCTCATTCGGGCCCTCGGGCGATTGGGAATGGAGACGCTGCGCGACCTGGGGTTGGTCGTGTCCGGCGAGCGGGGGTACTACGACCGGTTTCGGGACCGGGTCATGTTCACGATCTGTGACGATCAGGGCCGACCCGTCGCCTTCGCCGGGCGCAGCTTCGCGGGGGACCCGAAGTACGTGAACGTCCCCAACACGCCCTTGTTCACGAAGGGCACCCTCCTCTACGGACTGGACCTCGCCCGGGATGCGATCCGCCAGGGCGATCGCGCCGTGCTCGTCGAGGGGTACACGGACGTGATCAGCTTCCAGACGACGGGGATCGGGGAAACGGTGGGCTCGATGGGCACCGCCCTCACCGAGGCCCAGGCCCGTCTCATCGCTCGGCATACGGACAAGGTCGTGATCGCCTACGACCGCGACGCGGCCGGCGAGGCCTCGACCCTACGCGGACTGGTCATCCTGCGCGGGGCGGGGTTGCAGGTCGAGGTGGCGGTGTTGCCGCCGGGCGAGGACCCGGACTCCCTCGTGCGCGGGCAGGGGGCCGCGGCGGCACGGGACGTGCTCGCCGCAGCGCGCCCTTTCCACCGGTTCTTCATCGAATCCTTGGCGGGGCGGCATGACCTGACGTCGGTGGAGGGGAAGGAACTCGCCCTGACCGAGGCCAAGACGTTCTGGCCCGAGATCCGCAGCGTCCCTCTCCAGCACGAGCTCGCCCGCGAGCTTTCCGCCCTCCTTTCCCTGCGGGAGGAGGAAGTTTGGCGTTACCTCGGCGGCGCGGTGCGGGTGACCCTGCCCAGAACGGAGCGAGACCGGATCGGACCGGAGGAGATCTTCGTGCGCTTCCTCCTCGACGGGAAGCTGCCGGACCGGGTGCTGGGAGACCTTGACCTGGCGGAGTTCCGCCCGGAATATCGCCCTGTCGTGGCCAAGTGGGTGGAGCTTTGGCACGGGGGGAAACGGCCTACAGCGGACGAGCTCGCCAGCGAGCTTGCGCCCGACCAGGTGCAGCCGCTGACACGGCTCGCCCTTCTCGAACTCCCCTTCTCCGATGAGGCTCAAGCCATCGAGGAGGCCAGCACCCGGTTTCTGTATCTTCCGCGGGTGAATCGTCGGTCGGACGAGGTCCGTAAGCGCCTGGCCGAGGCCGAGGCGGCTGGCGAGGTGGGAGAGGTGCAGCGGCTCAGCGCCGAGATGCAAGCCCTGTGCCAGGAGCGGG
Organism: uncultured Thermotogaceae bacterium; assembly: GCA_964435345.1. GTDB lineage: Bacteria > Bipolaricaulota > Bipolaricaulia > Bipolaricaulales > Bipolaricaulaceae > Bipolaricaulis. Next base: position 1,253 of record CAYSZC010000057.1, on the reverse strand, counting down.
TTCGGCTCCAGCAAAGGAGGTGACCATGCCCGAGGACCTAGAGATGGCCCCTCCCGAGGCCCGCGAAGCCGAAGCACCGGCGACGGAGGAGGAAGAGCTTAGCAATCTGATCCCGCTCATTGCGGAGCTGGCGGACGCCGAGCCGGAACAGGAACCCCGGGAGCGGGGCCGCGATCCGGTGCGCACCTACCTTCGCGAGATCGGGCGCGTCCCCCTCCTGACCCGCGAGGGGGAGGTCGAGCTGTCCCAGAAGGTCGAGGCCGGGACCGCGGCGCTCGAGGAGTTGGCTCAGGGAGGCGTGGACCCCGAGCGGAGGCGGGAATTGGAGGCGACCCTTCACGTGGGGGAGGCGGCGCGGGAGCAGCTCGCTGTGTCCAACCTGAGGCTGGTGGTGTCCATCGCCAAGCGGTACATGCACCGCGGACTGTCCTTCCTCGACCTCATCCAGGAGGGGAACATCGGCCTGATGCGGGCGGTGGAGAAGTTCGACTGGCGGAAGGGGTTCAAGTTCTCGACCTACGCCACGTGGTGGATCCGCCAGGCGGTCACCCGCGCCATTGCCGACCAGGCCCGCACGATCCGCATCCCCGTGCACACGATGGAGGCGGTCCAGGAGCTCGGGCGGCTGCGGCGGGAGTACATCCGGGAACGCGGTGTGCCGCCAAGCTACGAGCAGCTCGCGGAACTCCTGGGAACGAGCGTGGAGCGGGTGAAGAAGATCGAGCACGCCGCGGCCTATACCACGTCGCTCGAGCGCCCGTTTTCCGATGAGGACGACGACACCTTGGGGGACTTCATCGCCGACGAGACAGCTCTGTCCCCGGCCCGGGAGGCCCTGCGGGCCAGACTCCGCGAGGCGTTGCGCGACGCCCTAGCCGAGCTCGATCCGCGGGAGAGGGAGATCCTCGAGCTGCGGTATGGACTCCTCGATGGGCACCCCCGGACGCTGAAAGAGGTGGCGAGCCAGTTCGAGATCACCCGCGAGCGGGTGCGACAACTCGAGCTCAAGGCGCTCGAAAAGCTGAAATACCCGGAGCGCCACAGGTCGCTCCGGTCCCTGCGCGAGCTCCTTCTCTCTGAGGAGGCATGACCCCGAACATAGCCGCTCACCGCAGAGGACGCCGAGATCGCAGAGAGGCAACTAGAAGCCGTTTCAAAACGCGGGATTGCCAGCATGCCACCACAAAGGACACGAAGCACACGAAGCACACGAAGAAGAACCGAGCCGGAGGATGTTCAGATCCCCGATGCGC
>CAYSZC010000056.1:4976-7307 GCA_964435345.1 uncultured Thermotogaceae bacterium | reverse complement strand
GCCTTCGGCTACGCGGACAAGATCGGATCCCCGCGGTTGGATACAGACTCACCGCTGAGACGCGAAGATCGCAGAGGAGTCTTGGATTCAATTCCAGAAACGATTTTCTCCGTGTCCTCTGCGTCTCGGCGGTGAACGAACCCCATGAACTTCGCCTGTACAGCGGGAATCCGTGAGCCGAAGACCCGTGTGCCACGGTCCGCGGCCCCGGGTTTCCCACACGGGCTGCTGGGCCATGTTTTTCGTTGTTACAGGCACGCGTTGTGGGTTTCTCGGCGTCCTCGGCGATCTCGGCGGTGAACAACGGTTTCGTGCAATATCGGGGTTCAGCTTATGTGTGTGCAAGCTCGGGTGAAACGGGTCTTCGACAAGGATCTCCAGGGTACGTTGGATCCGGGCGAGAAGGCCCGGGTCGCGCCTGGCAACGCGCTTGAACGCCCTGACGAAACCGGGACCCCAAACAAGGGTTCTCACTTCGCTATCTGCTGGATCAGATCGGAAACTGTGCCGCGGCGTACCCTGCCTCGCTTGTGGGCCGCGCGCGCTTCCTGCACGTCCGCTGCCATCTCGCCACGGCGACAAGCAATAAGCCGGTTCCGGATGATCTCCAGCAGCATAACCTGATCTTCCGGCGGTAGGGCCTCCACCGCCTCAAGGACTTCCTGGAACTCCGACGAAGCCGGCGCCCTGGCCATTCAGGCATCACCTCCATTACTCAAGTCTACTGCTTCCGACGGGAAGAGCACATCCAGGCCCACGCGGTCTCGACGATCGGTTCGAGCGTGGTGAACTTCGGTGCCCATCCGAGATCGCGCTTGGCCAAGGACGGGTCGGCGACGAGAGCCGCCGGGTCGCCGGCTCGCCGTGGTCCCTCGATGGCCCGAATCTCCCGCCCGGTGACCTTCCGGCAGATCTCGACGGCTTCACGCACGGTGTACCCTCGGCCGATCCCGAGGTTGTAGGCAGGGGCCGTTCCTCTACCCTCGAGCGCTTTCAGGGCGAGGACGTGGGCCCGAGCAAGGTCGGTCACGTGGATGTAGTCCCGCACCGCTGTTCCGTCGGGGGTGTCGTAGTCGGCGCCGAAGATCTCCACGTGGGGTCTCTTCCCCGCCGCGGCCTCGAGCACGATCGGGATGAGGTGGGTTTCCGGGTCGTGACACTCGCCGATCTCGCCCTCGGGGTCGGACCCGGCGGCGTTGAAGTACCGCAGCGACACGTGGCGCAGTCCATGGGCGACCCCGTAGTCGTGAAGCACGCCCTCGAACATCAGCTTGGTGCGACCGTAGGGGTTCTTTGGCTCCTTGGGATGGTCTTCGGCGATCGGGACCCGCAATGGATCGCCGTACACGGCGGCGCTCGACGAGAACACGATCATTTTCACCCCGGCCTCGACCATCGCCTCCAGAAGATTCAGGCCACAACCGACGTTGTTCCAGTGGTACTTGCCGGGATGGGACACCGACTCCGGGACGGACGTATGGGCCGCGAAGTGGATCACGGCCCGGATCGGGTACCGCTTGAATGTGCGCTTGAGGAGGGGGGAGTCCGCGAGGTCTCCTTCCACGAGATCCTCGCAGAGGACGAGCTCGCGATGCCCAGCCGACAGGTTGTCCAGCGCGACTACGTCTCGCCCGTCCCGGAGAAGTTCCTTGATCGTGTGGCTCCCGATGTACCCCGCACCGCCCGTGACCAAGATCATCTGTCCTCCTTCAACTCCTCTGTGGTCAGACCGGAGTCCCTGAGAATCGCTTGCAGAAGCTTGGGATGAAGCACCCTCGCCGCGTGATACGGCACGGTTACTCTCTTCCCCTCTCTGTTCCGGTAGATCCTGTGGCTTCCCCTTTGGCGGACGAAGTCGAATCCGGCGTGCTCCAGCGCCGCGATCATCTCGCGGGCCGTCAACCGCGGCAGCCTGCCGCTCACACCGTCACTTCCAGCGAGGTCAGGCTGACGGACTCGACCTGGGGGATCTCCTCGCCCGAGGCGAGCCGATCTTCCACGTGAAGGTGGATCGCCTCCCGGATGTTTTCCAGCGTCTCCTCGTAGGTCTCCCCTTGGGTGTAACACCCCTGCAGCTCGGGGCACATTGCCACGTACCCGTCCGCGTCACGCTCGACGACCACGGAGAACCGGAAGCGTTTCATCTTGGACACCTCCTCACGTTCCTGCGCGTTCTGCCGGCCGAATCGTAGCCCAGCCGTGGTCGCCGAGGAAGAGCGCTGTACTCGCTGGGCCGTCCCTCACCGCCGCGTCCCGACCGATCACGGAACCGCGGAGGGTGAGTCCCTCGACCCGCGCCCCGTCCATGACGATGCTGTCGGCGATCTCGGC
>CAYSZC010000056.1:0-4876 GCA_964435345.1 uncultured Thermotogaceae bacterium | reverse complement strand
CCGGACGGCCCACGTCCTGCCACCACCCCTCGACCCGGTACGGCAGCACACTGTGCCCGTGGTCCACGAGCCACTGCAGGCAGTCCGTGAGTTCGAGCTCCCCGCGGAACGAGGGTTTCACCTCCCGCGCTGCCTGAAAGAGGTGCGAGGTGAACGCGTACGCGCCCACGATGGCGAGGTCGCTCGGCGGATCCTGTGGCTTCTCCACAAGGCGTACGAGCTGCCCGTTCGCGATGACCGCCACCCCGAACCGCCGGGGATCCTCGACCTGGCGCAGGGTGACCACCGCCGCCGGCTTCTGGGAGCGGAATAGATCTACCACGCCTGTCACCCCCCCTTGGAGGAGGTTGTCGCCGAGGTAGACGAGGAACGGGTCGTTGCCCACATACGCCTCGGCGCACAGGACAGCGTGCGCGAGGCCCCTCGCCTCGGGTTGGACGACGTACGCCACGCGGAGCCCGATCTGGCTTCCGTCGCCAACGCGCTCTCGGAACTGGCCCTCCACGCTCGGGCTGACCACGATCGCCACGTCGCGGATCCCCGCCTCCCGCACTGCCGCGAGAGCGTGCTCCACGACCGGCTTCCCCGCTACGGGGAGGAGGTGCTTGGCTTGGGTGGAGGTGAACGGCCGCAGCCGGGTCCCTTCCCCACCGCACAAGACGACCGCCTTCATCATGGAACCCATTCTAGCCAAATCCCCTATCCCCCGGGGCGCCTCTCCCGGCTACGCTGGGGCCACCATGAACAGGGCAGTGCTCGGGTTCGCGGTCGCCGCCGCTCTTGTGATCGCGTCCGTCGCCTGCGGGCAGTCGGTTCCGGCGTTGATCGCCGAAGCCGAGGCCCTGTTCTCGGTGCGCTACGAGCTCACCAACCTGGAAGCGGCGATCCGCCTCTACGAGCAGGCGTTGGCCCAAGACCCGGGGAACCGAGCCTACCTGACCCGGCTCGCCCAGTTCTGGTACGAGTGGGCGGTGCTCGTGCCCCCGGAGGAGGAGGAACCGGGGCTGCGCAAGGCCGCGGACTTCGGGTTCCAAGCCCTCGGGCTGTCCGGACTGGCCGCGGCCCAGGGGATGTCCGATGCCGCGTTCCGGCAACTCCTCGCCGCAGCGACCGACGCCGCTCCCATCTTGTGGGCGGCGCACGGCTGGGGGCAGCTTCTGGGGACGATGAACCCGTTCGCCGCGTTCGGGCGCCTGCCCAAGATCCGGGCGATGTACGCGCGCGTGATCGAGCTCGACCCCGGCTACCACGGCGGGTCGGGACCCCAGGCGTACGGGGCGCTTCTCGCCAACCTGTCGGACTGGGGGATCCTGTTCGGGGTCAGGCTCGCCGACGCCAAGGCGTTCTTCGAGTGGGCGATCGCCCTCGACCCGTCGTACCTCGAGAACCACGTGGCTTATGCGCGGGAGTACGCGGTGCGGGCCAAGGACCGCCGCTTGTTCGAGGACCTGCTCCAGCGCGTGCTTGACGCGCCGATCGGCGACTGGCCGTTCTGGAACCGCTACGCCAAGGACATGGCCGCGGAATACCTGGCCGAGATCCACCGTTACTTCCCGTGAAGTGGATCCTGCTGGTGGTAGTGGTGGGGGCGATGGTGGTGGCCGGGCGGCCACCGGAGGTGAAGCCCCTGGCGTTCGACTCGGCGGCGCGGGCGGTGGGCGAGGTAGCCCGCGCTCTGGGCGGCGCGGGGCGAGGGCTTCTCGATCCCTTCCCGAGTGCGGCCGGGCCGTTCCTCGCCCTGCTGCGCCACGCGCCGGCCTCGGTACGGCACGCCGTGCTCCAATGGGGGATGAGCCAGACTCTGGGCTACCCCCTCCGGGCCCTGGCCGGGTTCGACCTCGAGGCGTTCTTCGCCGCGTACGTCCGGCGCTACCCGGAGCGGCGGTACCCAGCCATCGTCCTGGGGGCGCCCGGGGGCGGGGTGGCCCACCTCGCCGCCCTCCTCGACGCCCCGTTCCTCCCGGTCTGTGGGCTCGTTGGGATCCGGCATCGCATGGAGCCGGACGACATGGGGACGTACTTGACCACCGCCCGCCGGGCGCTGGAACACCTGCGCCCGGACGCCCGGTTCGAGGTCATCGTCCACTACGATCCCATCCACGACCGCGACCTGGTGGCCCACGCCTGCCTGATCCGGATCCGGCTCCTCGCCCTCCCGGAGGCGTACCGCAAGTTCATCCGCACCCACCTCGCCCCAGGGGGATCTCTCATCCTGGCCGAGGGGACCTACCCGTGGCCCCAGGCGGCGCTCGCCCCCGGAGTTTGGCTCCAGGTCGGGGGCCTGGGGGAAATTTCGCCGGAGGAGTACCTGGCCCGGTACCCTCCGCCAGGGCCGGCGGACCCGCGCCGGGAGTCGGAATGGGGCTGCCCCGAGGAGTTCGCCCAAGATCTGCGCACGTTCGCCCAGGCCGAGGGCATCCCCGTCGTGGAAATCCCCGCCGACCACCCCACCGGCTATAGCGAGCTCGCCTACTGGGCGTACCGGGCCGCCGGGGCCCGGGCGGACGTGGTCCTCCTCGACTGCTTCACCACCATGGACGCCCGGTTCTGCAAACGCACCGGAATCCCCCCGCTGCACCTGCCGTTCGGGACCCGGGATGCCCTCGCCTTCGCCCGGCGGTTCTTGGCCAACCACCCCGTGGGCCAAAAGTTCCTCCTCCTCCACCCCACTTACGCCGCGCCCCCGGATTGGGCCACGCTAGCAGAATGGCGGGAGTCCCTCGGGGACGGGCTTTCGATCCTAGTGGACGAGCAGTACTGGCCGGACGACCCCTACGCCCCGTTCGCCGCGGCGGCGGAGCTCGGCCGGCGAGAGGGCGAGTGGCTACTCGCCAAGCCGCTTTCCCTTTCGGTCTCGGAACTGGTGAAGCTCCTGCCCCGGTGATCCCCGAGGCGGGGGAGGACCGCCCGGGGGGCCGTTCCCGTCGCCGATAGCCACGAACGGGATCCCGTACGCCCGTTCGAGCAGATCCTCGGTCAGAACGTCGGGCGGAGATCCGACCGCGAGGCGCCCCCCTCGCCAGGACGGCAAGCCGATCCCCGTACAGGAGGGCGCTGTTCGGGTTGTGGGAGCTGACGATAACCCCCAGGCCACCCGCAGCCGTTCCTGGACGGCGGCGAGCACGTGGTGCTGGTTCGCCGGATCGAGGTGGGCGTCCGGCTCGTCGAGGAGGAGGTACCGCGCCTCCTGGGCGAGCCCACGCGCCACCAGGGCCAACCGCCGCTCGCCGCCGCTCAGCGTGAAGTAGGGCCGCCCGCGCAACGGCCCCAGACCCATCAGGCAGCCCGCCACGCCGGGGGATAGTGCGCGGGGAGGGCCGCGGCGCCGAGGAGCCCGACGTCGTCCCCGAGCGGTGTCAGTTCGATCCGTGGTTCGCTGCGGGCCATCCTCCGGGCCGCGGCGACGACCTGGGGGCCGAGGAACCCCCACGATCCGGTGAGCCCGCCCCCCAGCACGATCAGCTCCGGATCAAGGAGTTCCCACAGGATCGCGATCCCCTGCCCCAGCGCCTGGCACGCCGCGGTCACGATGTCCCCGGCCACGGGATCGCCCGCCTGCGCTCGCTCGACGACCTTCTGCGCGGAGAGCTGGCCAAAGCGTTCCTGGGCCATGCGGGCGATCCCCACGCCGCTCGCGATCGCCTCCAGGCACCCCTGCTTCCCGCACCGGCACGGGGGACCGTCCGGGCGGAGGACCATGTGCCCGATCTCCCCGGCCTGGCCGGTTGTCCCCCACGCGACCCGGCCCCCGGACACGATCCCCCCGCCGATCCCGGTGGACCAGGTGAGGTACACGAAGTCGCGGGCGCGGTGGCCGAACGCAAGCTCGCCGATTGCCGCGCAGGTGGCGTCGTTCGCGAGGTACACCGGGTACCCGAACGCATTTTCAAGCTCCCGCACCACCTCGACCCCGTTCCAATGCGGCAGGTTCGGGCACCCGAGGATCCGTCCCGCCCGCATGTCCATCGGCGCCGGCGCCCCGACCCCGATCGTGGTTGGCCCCGTCCATCCGGTCTCGGCCAGCGCTTCCCGGATCGCGGTCACGACTTCCTGAATCCCGCGGGTGGGGAACGCCCGTCGGACGAGGATCCGTCCCTCCTCCACTGTGCCGACCCGAGTCTGGGTGCCCCCGATGTCCACACCGATCGCGCGCGTCATGGTCTCGATCTTACCGGGTCTTCATCATGCGGGCGCGTGCAGAGAACGAGGGCGGTTGCGCTCCGCTATATAATGGATCTTGTGGCGCGGTTGGGGCGAGGGCGACGCTGGAGATGGATCGCGGGGGGCGTGCTTCTCGTCCCCGTGGCGTTAGGGTTTATCCCCGGGGTGCCCCACCCGTTCCTGAACATGTTCCTGTGGGGGGTGCCCGGCGTACTGTTGCCAGGCCAGGAACACTCTCCTCCCCTGAACCTGTTCCTGTGGGGGACGCCCCCTCCCCCGCGGGTCGAGGTGCCCTTCCCGATCCCCGGGGTGGAGCGGGTGCTGGTCGTGGCCCCTCATCCCGACGACGAGACGCTCGCCCTGGGGGGAACGATCGCCCAGTTCGTTCGGGATGGACACCAGGTGTTGGTGGTGTTCCTCACGAACGGAGACGCCAACTGGGCCGCAACGAGCCTGTTCACCCTGAACCCGTTCCACCGGGCGGTGGACTACCGGGCGTTGGGGTACCGCCGCCAGAAGGAGGCGGTAGCGGCGCTGCGAATCCTCGGTGTGCCCAAGAACTCACTGATCTTCCTCGGATACCCGGACGCCGGTCTGACCGCGCTCGCCAACCGAAACTGGAAGCGGGACGCCCCGTACACGAGCCCCTTCACCCGGGCAAACTACCCGTTCTACCGAAACAGCTTTAACCCCGACGCCGTGTACAGCGGGGAGG
>CAYSZC010000055.1:4248-7330 GCA_964435345.1 uncultured Thermotogaceae bacterium | reverse complement strand
CGTTCGCGCCGCCAAGATCTGCCGTAGGACTGACGTCGGGCGCAGGTCCCGACGGCTCTCACCGCAGAGCGCGCAGAGAACGCCCGGTCAACCGAAAACCCCACCACAAAGGACACGAAGAGGAACAACAACCATGAGCTCTGGGGTTGGGAACCCCCAGTCCCTTTGTGTTCTTCGTGCCCTCCTTCGTGCCCTTGGTGGTGCAGTTCAGGGTTCCTCTGCGACCTCGGCGTCCTCGGCGGTGAAACGCGCCGTCTACGAACAGCCGGACGGATCTCACCGCAGAGCGCGCAGAGAACGCCGAGAACACCCGACAAGCGAATCTGGGTTACAAGCCGTAATCCCAAACCCTGTCTTTCTCTGCGACCTCTGCGTCCTCTGCGGTGAAACGCGTCGTCTACGAACAGCCGGACGGCTCTCACCGCAGAGCGCGCAGAGAACGCCGAGAACACCCGAGAACACCCGGTCAACCGAAAACCCCACCACAAAGGACACGAAGAGGAACAACAACCATGAGCTCTGGGGTTGGGAACCCCCAGTCCCTTTGTGTTCTTCGTGCCCTCCTTCGTGCCCTTGGTGGTGCAGTTCAGGGTTCCTCTGCGTCCTCGGCGGTGAAACGCGCCGTCGCAGACAAGCTGCGACTTTACGGAACTACCTTGCGTCAGTCCGCAAAGCGGTGGGTGATCGGGAACCGCCGGCCGATCCCAAACGCCTTGGGCGAAACCTTGATCACCAGTGGAAGTTGGCTTCGCTTGTGCTCGGACAGCCGAAGCCGGCGCAGAACATCGCGGACCAGACCTTCGCCGAACCATTGAACGAGTTCGCTGGCTGGCCTGTTCTCTTCGACGAGGGCCAGGACCAGGGGATCGAGCACATCGTACGGGGGGAGGTCCTGGTCGTCCCGTTGGTTCGGGCGTAGCTCCGCGGAGGGGGGCCGGCGGAGGGTCCCTTCGGGGATGATCGGGCGGGAGGTCTGGACGTTGATGAGGCGCGCCAGGGCGTAGACGTCTTCCTTGACGAGGTCGCCGATCGGGGCCAGAGCCCCCACCGTGTCCCCGTACAGCGTGTTGTAGCCGGTGGCGATCTCCGGCTTATTCCCGCCCGAGAGGACGACGTACCCCGTGGCGTTGGCGAGGGCCATCCACAGGATCCCCCGAATCCGAGCCTGGAGGTTTTCCGTCACCACCCCTTCCACCGAACTGTGCGGGGCGAGCGCCTGAACCAAGGAGGAGAAGACTGGCTCGATCGGGATCTCGGTCAGCCGGATCCCGAGGGCCGCAGCGATGGAGCGAGCCTGCTCCCCCGATTCCGGCGCGGTGGGCGGGCCGGGGAAGAACGTCCCCAGCACCCGGTCTGGACCCAGCGCCTGACAGGCGAGCGCCGCCACCACCGCCGAGTCCACTCCCCCGGAGATCCCGACGATGACGCCCGGGATCCCGTTCTTGTTGACGTAATCCCGGATGCCCGTGACAAGGGCCTGGTGGACCACGGGCATTCCGTCTTCGTCCGGAGGCGCCACCGGGGCCCCCGCTGCATCGAACGTGTACAGACCCTCGGTGAAGCGGGGAGCAGAGAGGAGAAACGCCCCATCCGGCCGGACCGCGAACGAGCCCCCGTCGAACACGAGTTCGTCCTGACCTCCCACGAGGTTCGCGTAGACGAACGGTGCCCCGGCCAGTTCCGCCCACCGTTGGGCAAGCCCGTACCGCAGCGCGGGTTTCCCGCGGAAGTATGGGGAGGCGGACACGTTGATGAGGACGTCCACCCCGGCCGAGGCCTGGGCCCCGAGCACGCCGCTCTCGTACCAGAAGTCCTCGCACACCGAGAGGCCGAGGCGCAGCCCTCGCCAGTTGTGGACGGTCACCTCCGTCCCCGGGGCGAAATACCGCTCCTCTTCGAACACGTCGAACGATGGCAACCGGTGCTTGGCCTGGCGACCTACGATGCCCCCATCGGCGAGGAGGAACACGACGTTGTAGAGGAGCGCGTCCCCCCCGAACGCGATCGCCGAGGGATCGGCCCGGTTCGCGGGGCGAGTCCCGGCGCGCAGGACGTGGCCGACCACCACCGCGATGTCCCGGCTCGCGCCCACGATCGCGGAAAACGCCCGCTCCGCCGCGTCCAGAAACCCGTGGCGAAGCAAGAGATCGCGGGGCGGGTACCCGAGCAGGGCGTGCTCCGGAAACACCACGAGATCGGCGCCCTGCTGTCGAGCCTCAGCGATGGAGCGGAGGATGCTGTCCCGGTTTCCGGGGAGGTCCCCCACCGTGGGGTTGATCTGGCCGACCGCGATCTTCACCTGGATTCCTTGTTCAGCTCAGACATTCCACCACGAAGGACTCCACGGGAACCAAGAATCAGACCACAACACGGCGAACGCCTCCGTGGTACTTGTTCCCCGCCGAGACGCGGGGGACGCAGAGGAACCCGGAACTGCCCAGACTGGGTTTGGCCCCTAACCCTGACGCTGCCTGTCTCTGCGATCTCTGTGCCTCTGCGGTGAGATGTTGCATTGGGGTTGTCCACAGGCATTTCACCACAAAGGACTCAACGGGCACCAAGAATCACAGCACAACACGGCGGATACCCTCCTTCAAATGCACCACGTTGAAGTTAAGGACGAACCCAAGTCTCAAGCCGGTCGCCTTGAGATAGGACATCAACTGAGCTTGGTGGATGGGGTGCACGCTGTCTACTGCCTTGATCTCAGCAATCACCAGACCGCCAACCAGCAAGTCAAGGCGCTGGCCTTCGATCTTGATGGCCTTGTAGGGAACAGCGACCGATATCTGACGTTCGAACGGCACATGCCGCAGTGCGAGTTCGTGGCACAAGGCATCCTCGTAGGCGCGCTCAAGAAACCCGGCTCCTAGAGTGGAATGCACCTCGAAGGCGGCATCGAGGAGTGCTCTCCCCCAATCCTCTGTTTCCCGCGGGATTGGCTCATATTCGGGCATGCTCCTCCTCCCACCTTTGTCTGTCATTGAGTCATTGACTTGTGTCCTTCGTGTCCTTGGTGGTTCACTTGAGCATAGCAGGGAGCAGTGGTCAAGTACATGTCAAGGAATGAGCAGCGCCCTTC
>CAYSZC010000055.1:0-4148 GCA_964435345.1 uncultured Thermotogaceae bacterium | reverse complement strand
GAGCATAGCAGGGAGCAGTGGTCAAGTACATGTCAAGGAATGAGCAGCGCCCTTCTGCCCAGGCTGGGAGGTGAGGCATGCGGTGGGATGGGTAAGCCTCGAGCAGAAGGGCGCGAACTCACGGCGCAAGTATACCGACCGGTGCGCTGGCGGTCGAGGGATTTCGTGCGGACGTCAGCCGACCACGATGAAACCCTCCCCCGCCGAAACGTGTATAGTGATTGACTGGTGGGGCGAGCGGGCACGGCCGCGTCGGGTCGGTGCATCTGATTCCCTTCCTGCCAAGCTTCTCCTTCCATCTGCCCCCCCGCGAAGCTGACCCGGCGCGCATCCGCCCGATTGGCGCACCGGCATTCCGCGGGTTCGGGAGGTGGAGGGTCATGCGACGCAAAGCGTGGGGCATTGGAGCGCTCATCATCATCTGGGCCCTGATAGGGTGGGCCCAGACGTTCGGTCCGGGCGATATCTACTACGGCGGAATCAGACTCCAGTTCTCCGGGCGGCTTGTCACAGCCGGGACCTGTTCGGCGGCCACGCAAGTGGCGCCGGGCGTCACCCAGATCCGATGTCAGGTCCCGGAGGGGGCGGCGGGTACGGTCGAGCTCGCCGCCACGCGGACCCCGGCCGGGGCGGTGAACATCCGGGTCGAATCGCCGCCGGCCGGGTGGCCAACCTCCCTGTGGGTCCAGCAACTGGGCCAGTGGGTGGATTCGCGGACCGCGGTGGCCTCCGGGTGGGGAACGGTAATGGCCCAGTACCGGTTCACGCCGCCTGCGGGAAGCGCAGGACGCCAGTTCACGCTGCGGTTCAAGGCCTGGACGGCCGGGGTGATCGGCGAGCTCGAGCTACGGCTGATCCTGGACATCGTGCGGGCGGTCACGCCGACCCCGCCTCCGACCGAACCGACAGTGCCACCGAGCTACGGCCCGTTCACCGGCACAAGCGATGCCACGGGACGGTTCGAGGTTCCCATCCCCACGCTTCCCAACACAAGCGTGACCGGGAATCTCACCGAGTGTACGGTGCGGACCCTTCCCAGGACCCAGGTCTCGGTGACGTTGGTTCCCAAGCCGGGGAGGACGATCCGCAGCGCGGGAGACATCGGGGCGGTGCGGGTTTCATCGTCGGGTTACATCGAGACCGAGATTGTCCAACTGATGTTCGCCTCGTCCATAGACATATTCGGCCGCACCTACACCACGGTGGGCACGGGCACAGTGTGCCTCCGGCCCACAGTGCCGCTGCCTCCTCCGCCCGGTATCCCGACCGGCCCGATCACCGGAAAGAGCGACGCGGAGGGCAAGTTCACCGCAACGCTCGGTCCAGGGGTCACGGTGACCGGCCGGCTCACCGAGTGCACGGTGAAACCGCTTCCTAACCAGGAATTCACGCTCACCCTCGTCCCCAAGGGAGAAACGCTTGTGGTAGATGATCTGGGCGGGTTTACCTTCGCCGTTCCCGGCTACGCCGCGACCACGGTCACCCAGTTCTCCAAGTTCTCCTTGTTCGGTCTGACGAGCTACATGACCGGGGACGTGTGTTTGTTTACGATCGTCTGTCCGGAGATCCCGCTGCGCGTTCTCACGCAGAATGCCAAGCGGATCACGCACGGTGATGATACCCTACCGGCGAGGGAGGGTGGTATCTTTGAGCTGCTCCGCACCCCCCCCATCCCCCCCGAGCACAACTTCGACATCGTTTGTCTGCAGGAGTGGTTCCAGAACATCACACTCTGGGGGAAGCTAGGGCTGGAGGCGTGGTCCGAGCAGAAGGGGCCGCTGCTCAGGCATTGGCTCGGCGTGGGTGTCCAGCCCGACCTCACAGAGCGGGATGTGGAGAACACGACCGTGGGCGGGATACGAATTGTTGACGCGCGGCCGAACAACATGGCCTGCGAGATCATCCTGGGGCCAAATTACGTGGCGGGCCCGGATGCGGCGGGGCCTGGTGAGACCCGCTTTGACGGGGGGCTGGTGGTCCTCGTGCGTCCCGGGCTGAGCATCGTCCGGGCAAGTGCCTTCGTGTTTAGCAGTTCCGATGGCTGGGACGGGTACGCAAGTAAGGGCGCCCTGTATGCACGGGTGCAGCTTGACCCAACGAACCCGGACTGTTACCTGCACGTCTTCAACACACATCTCCAGGCAGGGACAGCACGTGACGATGCCGACATCCGGAGAAGGCAGATGCACGAGCTCGTCCGGTTCATCGTGAACTGTACGCAAGACGATCGCCCGGCCGAAAAGGTGGAGCACCCGATCATCCTGTGCGGGGACTTCAACATCATCGGCGGGTCTCAGGAGTGGAAAGATTGGTTGCAGAACTTCGCTGCGGCTGGGGTGCGGTTTGGGGACGCGTGGCTGAAGTCGGGAAGGTTCGAACAGCCGGTAAAGGATGCGGCTACTTGGGCGGGCAATGACCAGGACACAACCGGAACTCCATGGGGACCCCGCAATGCGCTAGCCACAGAAGGGGGAGATTTCCAGCGGCTGGACTACATCTTCTTCTTTGAGGGAGAAAGACCCTTGCGGCTTCAACTCAAATCCGTAGACCGGGAACCTGGAGCGGCGAGGGCGAGGCCTTACCCGTGGGGTGCCCATACCGTTTCCGACCACCTGGGCGTGGTTGCTTTGTTCACGGTCGGACTGAAGTAGGAGGCAAACTGTTTGGCCTCAAATGCGAACAACGGGGGTCAGAGGGGAGCAACGATGGCAAAAGAGCTTGACTCTTGACCCAAGGCGAGGGACTTAGGCGCGAGGGCCTCGCGGCCCGGCAAGGAGGTGAGAGCGGAAGGAGACCGCCATGGTGAAGTGTGCCCATGAGACGTCGAGAAGAGGGAAGGCTAACCTGCTTACAGGAGGAGGCTCCTGATGTGGAGAGAAACGCGGCAAGGGCGTTGGGGCGTCTTATTGGCGGTGGGGTTGGCACTGGCCGGGCTAGGCCAGACCACCGCGAGCTCGTTGTGGACGATGAGGTTCCCGCCCCTCAAGGGACACACCGGCACGATCTGGTCGGTGGCGTTCAGCCCGGACGGAAGCCATGTCGCCTCCGCCGGCGGGTGTTTCGACAAGATCATCCGGCTGTGGGACGTGACCACGGGGATGGAGGTGTTCCCGTTCGTTGGGAGCCCCGACCGCGTCCTGTCCCTGGCGTTCAGCCCAGATGGTACCACGCTCGCCTCGGTCGCCCCGGCGGACAAGGCCGTCCGGCTGTGGGACGTGGAGACCGGTGACGTGCGCCTGCTCGGGTCCCCCATCGGCTCGCTGATGTCGGTGGCGTACAGTCGCGACGGGAAGCTCCTCGCGGCCGGGTCCCTTTCCGGGGCGGTGGCCGTTTGGGACATAACAGGCGGCGAGGGCAAGGAGGCACGGCCCATGACTGGCCCCGCCGACGCGGTCTTGGCAGTCGAGTTCAGCCCGGATGGAAGGCTCCTCGCTGCAGGGTCCAAGGACGGCACGATCTATCAGTGGGAAATGGCCACGGGCAAGCTGGTGCGCGTTCTCACCGGACACACGGACGAGGTCCACTCCGTGGCGTTCTCCCCGGACGGGGCGCTCCTCGCTTCCGGGTCGTGGGACGAGAAGATCATCCTGTGGAACGCGGCCACCGGCCAGGTGGTGCGGGTCTTGAGCGGCCACACGTGGTACGTGAACTCGGTGGCGTTCAGCCCTGATGGACGGTTCCTCGCCTCGGGATCGAGCGATAGGACGATCAAGCTGTGGGAGGCAGCGACGGGGAAGGAGGGCGCCACGCTCACCGGGCACGAGGGGTCGGTGATGGCGGTCGCGTTCAGCCCAACGATGCCCTTGCTTGCCTCGGGATCGGCCGACCTCACCGTGATCCTGTGGGATCTGGGGAAGCTCATGGAGGGCGGATGAAACAACGCTTCTGCCCTGACAGGGCATGTGCGTGGGGCTGGGTGCAGCCCCGGGTATGGATGTCTCGCCCTTCTTGAGGGAGATTTTTTGGCGATGACACCGAGTTCTCGTCGACCGGTGCAAGCGGTGTGATCTCGTGGAGTCTCCCCTTCCGGAGAAGGGCGACGAGATCCTCCGCCCCCCTCTTCCCCTCAGGGGTGAGGCCCTCCCCGAGGGATCGGTCGGCGGGCTGGATCCCGATGAGGACGGTTTCCTCCACCCGGTCGCGCACCG
>CAYSZC010000054.1:0-7347 GCA_964435345.1 uncultured Thermotogaceae bacterium | reverse complement strand
ACCGCATGGATGTTCACTCCAAGACTCCTCTGCGATCTCTGCGTCTCTGCGGTGAGTCTGTATCCAACCGCGGGGATCCGATCTTGTCCGCGTAGCCGAAGGCTCAGCGGGCTATTCGCACACGGGTTGCTAGCCAGAGCGCCGGCTCTAGTCTCGCCGTTCGGGGCGGACGTACTGGGCAACCCCGAGCAGCCCGATGCCCAGGCCGAGGACGGATAGCCCCAACGCCAGCAAGTTCAGGGCCAGGGTCGAGGCAACGAGCCCCACCACCATCAGGAACGGCAGCAGTATCCCAAGCAGCATGAGGCCCACCCCGAGGAGGATCTGGGCAAGCGGCCCTTTGCGGCTCACGTCCGATACAGCCAACACTCCACGAAATGGTCCCGCACCGGCTCGAAGACAGGGGGCTCTTTTTTCTCGCACAGGTCCTCGATCTTCACGGGACAGCGCGGGTGGAACCGGCACCCATCCGGCGGCTTCACCAGGCTGGGCGGCTCGCCCGGCGGGACGTCCCGGTACCGGTTGGCGTTCTCCGGGTCGGGGTCGGGAATCGCGGCGAGAAGGGCCTTCGTGTACGGGTGAAGCGTGTTGTGGATGATCTCGTGAACTTCGGCCTTCTCCACGAACTTCGCCGCGTACATGATGAACACCCGCTCCGAGAAGTAGCGCACCGTGGACAGGTCGTGGGTGATGTAGATCACGCCGAGGTTGTGGGCCTTCTGGATGCGCCGCATGAGCTCGAGGATCTCCACCCGCACCGAGGCGTCGAGCATGGACACCGGCTCGTCGGCCACGATAAGCGACGGCCGGAGCACTAGCGCCCGGGCAATCACGAGACGTTGCTGCTGGCCGCCGGAGAGCATGTGCGGGAATTTCGGCAGGAAGTCCCCGATCGGGAGAAGGCGCACCTCCTCCAGGACCTCGTGGATCCGCTGCTCGCGTTCGGTCGGCGTGCCGAACTTGTTCACGAGCATCGGCTCTTCGAGGATCTTGCGCATGTTCATGAAGGGAGGAAGGGCGCCGTATGGGTCCTGCTGGACGAACCCGACCTGGGATCGCAACCAGGCGAGGCTCTTGCCATGCCCATCGCGCTTCTGCCCGGCGAAGGTGATCTCCCCCTTCGTGACCGGCGCCAGGCCGAGGATCGTCTTCAGGAGCGTGGTCTTCCCCGACCCGCTCTCGCCGACGACCGTCAGCGCTTCGCCTTTCCGGAGGTCGAAACTCACCCCGTCCAGCGCCTTCACGTACCCGGAGTGGAAGAAACCCCACTTCTTGAGTTCGTACCACGTTCGCAGATCGGCGATTGAGAGGAGCGATTCGTTGGCCATGGGTCTCCCTAGCTCTTGGCGTGTAGCCAACACTTCACGAGTTCCTGGTGCTCGCCGACTGCGAACGTCGGCGGGTCTCGATCGCACCGGTCGAACCGCTGCGGGCACCGCACCGCGAACCTGCATCCTGTAGGAGGGTTGATTAGGCTCGGCGGCTGCCCGGGGATGAACTCCAGTTTCTTGTCCTCGCGCAACGTGGGCACGCTCGCCATCAGCCCCCGCGCGTAGGGGTGAAGAGGCTTAACGTAGCCGGTCGTGGACAGGCTGTGCTCGACGAGCTGGCCGGCGTACATGACGAGCACCTCGTCCGCGAGGTCGCTCGACGTGGAGATGTCGTGGGTGATCAAGATGAAGCCAACGTCGAGCTGGCGCTTGATGTCCTTCAAGGCGTTGAAGATGTTCGCTTGGGTCAGCATGTCGAGGGCCGAGGTCGGCTCGTCGAGGACGATCAGGTCCGGCTTCGTGATCAGAGACATGGCCAGGATCGCCCGTTGTCGCATCCCGCCTGACAGCTCGAACGCGTACCGATGGAGGAAGTCCTCCGGCACGCCGACGAGCCGGAACACCTCCCGAGCCCGCCCGAGAGCCTCCGCCTTCGACATCCGGTGGTGGATGATGAGCGGCTCGGCGACCTGGTATCCCACCCGGAGCACGGGGTTGAGGGCGTTCATCGCGGCCTGAGAGACCATCGAGGCCTTCATCCACCGCACCTGCTGGCGAAACCACTCCTCGCTGAGCTTCATCACGTCCGTTCCGTCGAGGTACACCTCGCCCGAGAACTTGTGAACGTTGCGGGGCAGAAGACGTAAGATCGCTCGGGCAAGCGAGGTCTTTCCGCACCCGGACTCCCCCAGCACCGTTACCGAACGTTTCCGCTTGAGCTCGAAGCTCACCCCGTCCACGGCCTGCACCACGCCCTTCGTGGTGCGGAAGTGGAGGCAGAGATCCTTCACGCGGAGGAGCGCGCCGTCGCCCGACGCCACGGCGCTTGAGGTAGGCCTGACTTTGGTTTGACCCGTCACATTATCGGTCATAGCGTTCTCAACCTCGGGTTGAAGATCCGGTCCAGGGCGAACCCCACGAGCGCGAACGCGAACCCGGTCACCATGAGCAGGACCGCCGGCTGGAGCACCCAGTAGTAGTGTCCGTGGAGCAGGGCGCCGATGTTCGACTCGTGGAGCATCTTCCCCCACGTGGGCAGGCTGGGGTCGCCGAGGCCGAGGAACGCGAGCGACGCTTCCATGAATACGAAGCTCGGGATCGCCGTCACGAAAGTAGGGATGAGCACGGGAAGAATCCGGGGCGCGAGGTAGCGGAACACGATCCGGCGGTTCTTGGCCCCGTAGGCCCGGGCGGCCTCGATGTACGGCGCTTCCTTGGCTTGGAGGAACATCGCGCGGTAGGTGAGCACACCGCCGCCGAAGAGGTTCAGCACGATCACCGCCCCCAGGATCACCCAGATGCTCCTCGAGAAGAACATGCCGACCATGATAAGGATGGGGAGCAGGGGGAGGACCATGTTCACCCGGGTGACGAACTGGACCGTGGTGTCAGTCTTGCCCCCGTAGTAGGCGGAGATGGCGCCGAACATGAACTGGCTAAGGAAGATCCCCACCGCGGCCGCGAGCCCGAAGCTGAGGGCGATGGGAGTCCCCCACAGCAGGGCCAGCGTGAGGTCGCGCCGCAGGTGATCCGTCCCCGCCCACCCGTGCACCTGGCCGTACACCACGAGCTTCGCGTCGAGGTCCGCGTCCTCCTCGAACAGGTGCCCCACGATCCGGAGCTCGTACGTCCCCTGGAGGGACTGCGCGGTCGCCGAGGCGCCGGGTTTCGCGAACAGGCCGATCTCCGGGGACACCCCCAGCCTGGACCCGAGACGCGCATCCCCGACCACGCCGTACCGCATGGTCCTCGCCCTCACCCCGCCCTGCTTGAGGGGGATCTCCCGGCCGTCGGGGGTGATCCAGGACACCGTCACGAACGGCGGGCGCTGGGCGAAGGTGGCGGTGAAGAAGACGATCAGGTCCTGGGGGAACCCATCGTAGGGGTACTCGAACGGGAGAGAGATCGCCACCTCCCCGTCCGCGGACACGGTCTTCGTGCCCGATACCCCGCTCTCCCGGACGATCGTCTCCGGCCTGTTCACCCCGGGGAGGAGGTTGACCCAGGCCGGCGAAGCGTGCCGCGGGTTCTCCATCCACGGGGCGGTTTCTCGCCACAGGCGGATCGCCTCCGAGTGCGGGATCGTCACCACGGCGTAGATCGAGACGATCACCAGGACCCCGATGATGAACAGCCCGGCGATCGCCGACGGATAGCGTCGGATCTCCCTAAACCTCATCCAGAGCGCCCTCATGCCGGTCTCCTCCCGCCCGCGCCGAGCTTCACCCGCGGGTCGAGCGCGGCATAGGCAAGATCAAGCAGGAACACGGTGATCCCGAGCAAGTACGCGTAGATGACCGTCGTGCCCACGATCACCGGGGTTTCGAACGTGCCGATCGCTTCGAACAACAGTCGCCCCAGTCCGGGCCAGGTGAACACGGTCTCCAAGATGATCGCCCCCTGCCACATACCGATCAGCATCAGCCCGAAGTTGGTGATAATCGGAGGCAACGTCGGGCGGAGGACGTACTTCCGCTCGATCGCCCGCGGCGAGAGGCCCTTCGCCTTCGCCATCTCCACGTAGTCCTCGCTCGAGTAGACGAGGAAGAACGTCCGCCAGGCGTACACGCTGGCGAAGATGCCGCCGATGAACACGGCGAGGACCGGGAGCAGGAGGTGCCTCAGCGCGGACAACGCATAGGCGAGCGTCGTCTCCGGGGGCGGGATGCCCACCATCCCGCCGTAGGGGAGGACCCGCAGCAGCGAGGCGAAGATGAGGATGAGGAAGATCCCGTAGAACCACGCCGGTGGGGCCGACGTCGGGGACAACGCCACCACCGCCCGATCGAGCGGGCTCCCGTAGCGGCGGGACAGGACGAGCGCCACGAACAACGCGCTGAAGAACAGGATCAGGTTCGCGGTCGCCATCAAGAGCAGGGTCGCCGGAAGGCGCTCGACGATGATCAGCCGGACCTGCCGGGATCCGGCGTCGCTCAACATCCTCTCGGCCCTCCCCAGGTTCAGGGTCAGGGCGTTGGCGAGGTGGTTCAGGCTGCGCACGTGCCACGGCGTGTGCAGGTCGAACTCCTCCAGCCGCAACTCCACCATCTGATCGTGGATCAGCTTCCGCTCGGCCGTCGGGAGTCTGAGCATCTCCTCGTTTGCCATCACGATCAGCGCGACCTCGTCCCGAATCTGGGCCTCGCGGATCTTGTCCATGTGCCCGCCCATCGTGGCGATGATCACCGTAAGGTAGACCCCGATCGCCACGGTCACCACGATCATGATCCCCCGGAGCAGGGTGTATTTCCCGAGCCGCTTGAGGTTGTCCATGCCCCTCATCCCTCCTGAATGGCTGACCCTTCGGAGATCCTGTCTCCGACGGCGGGGGGAGGATACAACAAGGCCGCCGAGGGATCAACCTCGGCGGCCTCGGAACTTACCACAGCGGTGAGGGTCGCTACCTCGTCACGAGGAAGCTGAACGAGGCGAACGTCGGCAGCCCCACCACTCTCGACACCACGGCGACCTCGACTCGGGAGGCCCCAACGAGGCCCCTCGTCTGGTCACCGGTGAACCTGATCGTGAACTGCCCGTCCCTGACCGGCGTCGCCAATCCCTCGGCGACGATGTTCCCGGCCCCGTCGAACAGGAGGTACCTGACGAAGTCGAGTTGGGCGAGCGGGTACGGAACGTCCTTGAACGTGACGTTCACGGTCAAGTCGAGCGCAGCCCCGGCCCTGATCGAGGCCGGCCCCGTAACCGCGGCCGCCGCGATCTTCGGCTCGGCGAACACGCCCCACTTCGCCGCGGGGTCGGTGAAGCCGGCGAACCGGCGCATCACGACGACCCGCTCCACGGTCCTGATGGTGTCCACGAACAGCGGGCCGTTGGCAACGTAGAGGTGGCCGCGATCCGCGAACCACTTGGCGAGGTTCGCGTAGCGGGCCCTGGCCTCATCGGCGGTGACGAACCTGCCGAGCGTTGCCGCGTACGGGATGAACCCGGTGCCGACGTTGGCCGTGAGGTACTCGTTGAGGATGGGGAGGCTCGGGCCGGCGATGTAGCTCATCCACTCCACGCCGAGGGCCCTGGCCCTCGCGGTGCTAAACGCGAGCCTACCGGCGGCCTCGGCCTGGACCCCCAGGGCGACCTTGTGCCACGGACTAACGCCCTGCGCGTAGGCCGGCCAGAGGTAGTCCACCCGGGCCCACGCCGTCCACTCGGCATCGAGGAACACGGAGTCGCTGTAGACCGCGAACACGACATCCGGGGAGGTCTGCAAGATCCGGAGGCCCTTGAAGTGGGCCATGAAGGTCGTGAACGCGGGCACCGCTGTCGCGTCGTAGATCGCGCTCTCCGGCTTGGCCCGGTCGAACCCCATGATGAACTGGAGGATGCCGTCGGCGAGAGAGAACCTGCTCCCGTCATGCCACACCCGATCGAACACGCTCCTCGGGTAGGTCACGACGACCCTCGACCTCGCCGTCACCGGGCCGCCGAACCGCTGCGCCGCGGTGATGAAGGTCTGGGTCGTCGCGTCCCAGTCCGCCCACGCGTCCCCCGGGACCACGATCGAGCCCCTAGGCACGAACTCCTGTGTGACCCAGCCCCTGAGGCCGCCGCCGAAGTCCTTCCCATACTCGAGGGTCAGGAGCGAGGGCAGACCCTCTTCCACGAACAGCTCGGCCTTCGCCACGTTCTGCGGCCAGACGAGGCCGGTGAACGGGTCGGGCAACGTCGGGTAGTCCGAGGCGCCGCGGATGAGCATCATGTCGAAGATCCAGTTCGTCCCCGCGACCGGGTTCCACGGCATGGTGAGCATCGAGGGTTGGGCTATCATCACCGTGCCGCCCACGCCGCCGGGCCGGTTCGTCCACCTCATGGTGCGGGCCCACAGCCACGCCCCGGACACGCCACCGGCGAGGTCCGCGGCGACCGCGAGGTTCCTGTTCCTTCCGATGTGCCCGATGCGGTTCACAAGCCATACCCGCACCGAGTCCTCCATCGAGAGTTCCAGCGCCCGGGCCATCATGTCCAGGCGCTCCTCTATGGTTGCGAAGTCCCGCCGTCCCAGGCGGTCGGCCAGAGCGTCGAACTCAGGCACCGGCGTGTAGGCCTGCCACAGAGGGTCAGGGCGTCCGCGCGGGGTGTAGAAGGAGTTGAAGACTGCGGCTTGGTCGCGGACCACGACGGTGTTTACCCAGCCGCCGGTGACTATGTCAAACAGGCCGAGCGACGGGTCGCCGGCCATCCAGATCGGGCCCGCCTCGGCCGCGGTCAGGTAGCGGCGGTCCGTGGTGAACCCGATGCCCTCGAGCTGGGTGGCAACGTAGTCGCCGATCTGCCGCCGCTCGTCCTCGACGCGGATGATGAACCGCACGACGACCGGGGCGCCCGCGTAATGCCACTTCCCGCCCACGAGCGTCGCCCCAAGCTTCTCCATCTCGGCGCCAATCACGGCCGCCGCCCTGGCTGGATCGTAGGCGTACTTGAGCTCGAGCCTCCGCGCCACGCCGGCGAGCCTCGCGTAGTCCGGGAAGGCCGGGCTGATGACGAAGAACCGGGGGACGCCCGCCACGCCACCCATGTACTCCTGGACGATGAAATCGCGGTCAATGAGCCAGTTCATCGCCTCGCGGACCGCCCGTACGGAGAACGGGTTGAGGCGCCCATCCGCGTACTTCGGCCCGAACGGGTTGAACGAGATCTCCCAGAACAGCCCGTACGCCATCTCGTGCCCCATGTGCTCGCGGACCGTCCTCACCAGATCGGGGGTGACCACGGGGGTCGTGAACAAGTCAGCGGCCCCGGTGCGGACCATCTCCACACCCTTGGCCATAGTCGGTTCCTGGAAGAACACGACTTCGTCCACCCACGCTCCGGTGCGGGCCTGAGCCACGACGCCGAGCGCCAA
>CAYSZC010000053.1:0-7371 GCA_964435345.1 uncultured Thermotogaceae bacterium | reverse complement strand
GCGGTGAAACGCGCCGTCGCAGACAAGCTGCGACGCTACGGAACCCCCTCAATTCCGAAACCAATTCTCTCCGTGTACTCTGCGTCTCGGCGGCGAACGAACCCCATGAACTTTGCCTTGCGAGAGAGCGGAATCCGTGAGCCGAAGGCCCGCGTACCCGAGCGCGGCCCCAGGTTTCCCACACGGGCTGCCAGGTAGAGGTTGACGCCGACCTCGCGAGAGGATACGTTCGCCCCCGCTCCAGAGGAGGAGACGCATGGTAGCCCGACGGAGGTATGTTTGGCCCGGCTAGCCCGCTAGCGAGCCCTGTTCGTTTTTCCCCTTCCTCTCTCTGTATTCCGCCCGTGGAACCCTGGTGGCGCCCTCGGATGTGAGTCGCTGTTCGGCCAACACATTCACATCGGTTCGAAAGGAGGCTTTGCCATGAAGACGAGTTTCACGCTCCATCAGGAGGAGTTGCCGCGACGTTGGTACAACGTGCTTGCCGATCTGGACCGTCCGCTGGATCCCCCCTTGGACCCGCGGACGAACGAGCCGCTCGCCCCCGACGCGCTGCGGGCCCTGTTCCCGCAGACATGCGTCGAACAAGAGGTGGCCACCGACCGGTTCGTGGACATCCCGGAACCGGTCCAGCAGGTCTACCGCCGGTGGCGGCCCACCCCGCTCCAGCGCGCGGTGTCCCTCGAGCAGGCCCTGAAGACCCCGGCCCGGATCTACTTCAAGTACGAGGGGGCGAGCCCCACGGGGTCCCACAAGACGAACACCGCCGTCGCCCAGGCGTACTACAACGCGGTGGAAGGCACGAAGAACCTCGCCACGGAGACGGGCGCCGGGCAGTGGGGAAGCGCGCTCGCGTTCGCGTGCGGCACGTTCGGGTTGGGATGCACGGTGTTCATGGTCCGCGTGTCCTACGAGCAGAAGCCGTACCGGCGGGCAATGATCCGCCTGTTCGGCGCGGACATCATCCCGTCCCCCTCCAGCCGTACCCAAGCTGGACGGGGGATCCTCGCCGCGAATCCGGACTCGCCCGGGTCGCTGGGGATCGCGATCTCGGAGGCGATCGAGGAGGCGGTGCATGCCAGAGGGACGAAGTACTCGCTGGGGAGCGTCCTCAACCACGTTCTCCTCCACCAGACGGTGATCGGCCTCGAGACGATCGGGCAGCTGGACCTCGCCGGCGAGTGGCCGGACGTGGTGGTGGGCTGCGTGGGAGGCGGATCGAACTTCGCCGGCCTCATCCTGCCCATGTTCGGGGAGGCCAAGGCCGGGCGGCGTTCCCGGCCGCGGTTTGTGGCGGTGGAGCCCCGTTCATGCCCCACCCTCACCCGGGGGGCGTGTCGCTACGATCACGGGGACACGGCCAAACTGACACCACTTCTCAAGATGCACACCTTGGGCGCGGACTTCGTCCCTCCGGCCATCCACGCCGGCGGGCTCCGCTACCACGGGATGGCACCGATCGTGAGCCGGCTCGTGGCCGATGGCGTGGTCGAGCCTGTGGCCTACGATCAGGTGGACGTGTTCGAGAGCGCGGTCCTGTTCGCGCGGACCGAGGGGATCATCCCTGCCCCGGAGACGGCCCACGCCGTCCACGCCGCGGTCGAGCTCGCCCGGCGCTGCGCGGAAACCGACGAGGCGAAAGCCATCCTGATCGGGTTCTCCGGCCACGGGCACTTCGACATGGCGGCGTACGACGCGGCCCTGGCCGGCACGCTCCGACGGGTGACGTGATGGCATCGCTCACGTTCTCCTCCTCCCCTCGCCTTGGGTTCCTCTCCCCCGTTCGCGGGGGAGAGGACGGGAGGGGGGGAAGTAGGCGCGGTTCGGGCTCAGCGGCACAGCAAGCGGGCCATGCGGCGCATTCCCGCGCCCCGGGTGCGGTTCATGAGCCACCCCTCGGCCACCCGCTTGGTGAGGAAGCTCATTGTGGGGAACGCATGCTGTAAGAACGCGATGTTGTGGATGCGAAGCCGCTTCTGAATGAGAAGCCCCCACTCCCCGATCATCTCTCCGGCGCCCTCGCCGATGATCCGCGCCCCGTACACGCGGCCGGTCTTGCTCACGTAAGCCTTGACCGAGCCCACGGCGATCCCCTCGGCGATCGCCGCTCCGTAGTCCTCGTAGCGGGACTCGATCGCCTCGTAGCGGATCCTCCGCTCCGTGAGGTCCCGTTCGGTCATCCCCACGTGGGCCACCGGCGGATCGGTGAACACCGTCCACGGCACCACGTACTTCCGCCAGTTGAGCTTGATCGGCCCGGGGATGAGGCTGTTCATGAACGCGAGCATCCCCTGGTGCATCGCGGCGTGGGAGAAGAGGAACGTCCCGTTGACATCCCCAGGGGCGAAGATATGTTTCTGGGTTGTGCGTAGGTAGCGGTCCACCCGGATCCCCTGCGTGTCGTGGGCGACGCCGGCCCGGTCGAGCCGGAGCTCCGCGAAGTCGAACCGCCGCCCAGCGCAGACGAGCAGGGCCGCGCCCTCCAGTCGCTCCCCGGCCTCGGTCGTAAGGGCGATCCCCGTGCCAGCCGTCTCGACCGCCCGGATCTTCCTCCCGTTCAGGATCCGGATCCCCTCACTGGCGAACCTCTTCTCGACGAGATTCCCCGCGTCGGGGTCGCCGTGGGGGAGGAGGTGGGTGTCCATATGGACCACGCTCACCTCTGAGCCCAGCCGGCGAAACGCCTGCGCCATCTCGCACCCGATCGCCCCGCCCCCGAGGATGACTATGGTCTCGGGAACCCGTTCGAGCGTGAACAGGGTGTCATTGGTGAGGTACGGAACGGAATCCAGCCCCGGAATTGGCGGCACGGCAGGGAGGCTCCCTGTGCAGACGAAAACCTTCTTGGCCCCGAACCGCCGGTCCCCCACCTCGAGCGTGTGCGCGTCCACGAACCGGGCGCTGCCCAGGCCGACGACGAGCTCGACCTTGTCGAGCATTGCCGTCGTCTTCTTGTCGCGGATGTGGGTGAGGTGGGCGGCGACTGTCTTGAACGGGGAGGTGGGGGTGAGGTCTGCCTCCCCCTCCAGGGCGTAGTCCGCCGCCCGGGAGAGGAGGTGCCGAACGTGTCCCATCCGGAGCAAGGCCTTGCTCGGGATGCAGCCCGTGTTCATGCACTCGCCCCCCAGGGCGCGCTTCTCGATCCCCACAACCTTGAGGCCCATGTGGGCGGCCATCGCCGACACGGCCATCCCCGCCGGCCCCAGGCCGATCACCGCGACATCGTAGTTTTCGCTCATCGTCTTCCTCCTCCGTGGAGCTGGGCCAGTATACGGGGAGGCGAAGCCAGCCGAGCGGAGGGACGCGGCGGTGCGGTAGACTAGGCGGCGATGTTCTGAAGGAAAGGAGGTCTTCATGCTTCTCGTACACGTGTTCACCTCGAAGATCGCCCACAGCTCGTACCTGATCGTGGGGAAGAAGTCCTGTGCGGTGGTGGATCCGCGGCGGGACGTGGACGTCTACCTCGCCCAAGCCCGCGAGCTTGGCGTGCGGATCACCCACATCTTGGAGACACACCTCCACGCCGACTTCGTGTCCGGGCATCTCGACCTGGCTGAGGCGACCGGAGCGCGGATCTACGTCCCGCGCGCCGCGGGGTGTGCCTTCGAGCACGTGGGAGTCGGCGCGGGCGATACGATCGAGATCGAGGACATGCGCCTCGACGTGGTCGAGACGCCTGGCCACACGCCGGAGCACGTGTGCTATGTGGTCATTGACCGTGCTCGGGGCGAGAGCCCGGTGGGCGCGTTCACCGGAGACGCCCTGTTCGTGGGCGATGTGGGCCGGCCCGACCTCTTTCCCGGCCGAGCGGAGGAACTGGCGGGCAAGCTCTACCACAGCCTGCACGACACGCTGCTTCGCCTCCCGGACCACTGCGAGGTCTACCCGGCGCACGGGGCGGGTTCCCTCTGCGGCCGCTCGGTGGGAGCCAATCATCGAACCACGATCGGCTACGAGCGCCTGCACAACCCCTCCTTGCAGATCCGGGACGAGGATGAGTTCATCCGCTCGCTCACGCGTGACATGCCGCCCGCACCGGATCATTTCAGCCGCTGCAGCGAGATCAACCGCCGTGGTCCACGGCTCCTGTCCGATCTCTCCCCCCTTGCGGAACTCCCGCCAGCCGAGTTCCGTGCCCGAACGGAGCGAGAGGGAAGCACAGTCGTGGACCTCCGAGGCTACCCCGCGTTCGCGGGGATTCACATCCCGGGCTCCGTACACCTCGACCTGGCCGGGAACTTCCCCACCTTCGCCGGGTGGGTCGTCCCGCCGGAAGCGGACCTCCTGTGGGTGGCGGAAAGCCACGACGAGGCGGTCGAGGCCACGGTTTGGGCGCGGCGCGTGGGCCTGGACGGCGATTCTGCCCACCTCTTCGGCGGCATCGCTGCCTGGGCGACGAGCGGCTACGGGGTGGACCACCTGCATCTCATCTCGGCGCAAGACCTCCACGACCGGGTTAGGGACGGTGAGAGTCTTGTGCTTGTGGACGTGCGCACCCCGCTCGAGTTCCGCGACAACCACATCCAGGGCGCGGTGAACATCCCTGCCCCGGACCTGCGCACGCGCCACACGGAGCTCGACCCCGAGAAGCCGATCGTCCTCATCTGCAGCTCGGGCAACCGCTCCGGTCTTGCCGCGAGCCTGCTTCGGCAACACGGGTTTCGGTACGTGCTCAATGTGGCTGGAGGGATGACGGGGTACAGCGCGGCCGGGTACACGAAGCGGTGCGTGGTGTGCGAGAACCCGCACGGGTCACGGTACTTCGCCAAGATTGCCGGGCAATCCGATGATCTGAACGACAGGAGCGTGCGATGACGTACTGGTGGGCCGAACTTCGTTGGTCGCCCTACGTCGTGGGCGCAGGAATCGGCATCCTGAGTTGGTTCACGTGGTTCATCTCCGGAAAGCCGATCGGTTGTTCCACCACGTTCTCCCGTGCGGCGGGGATGATCGAACGCCTCCTCCGCGGGAGGCGAGCCCTCGACCGGCCCTACTATCAAGAGGTGAAGCCGGGCGTGGATTGGCAAGGGATGCTCGTGGTGGGGATCGTGATCGGAGCCGCGGCGTCGGCTCTCCTGTCCGGCGATTTCGCGGGTCGGTGGATCCCCTCGCAGTGGGGGGCGGCGTTCGGAGCGGGGATCGGGCTGCGGGCGGTCGTGGCGTTCCTGGGCGGGATCTTCCTCGGGTTCGGCGCGCGGTGGGCCGATGGATGCACAAGCGGGCACGGGATCAGCGGGACAATGCAGCTCTCCGTGGCGAGCTGGGTGTCGGCGGTCGGGTTCTTTGTCGGGGGAGTCGTTGTTGCCCATTTTCTGTTCAGGGTTCTGGCGTGAGGGGGGGGCGATGAGACCGAAGAGAACTGAACTCGTATGGGGTCTCGTGTTCGGGATCGTGTTCGGATTTCTCCTCCACAAGGGCGGGGCGACGAGCTACGACGTGATCCTCGGCCAGCTGCTGCTCACCGACTTCACCGTGCTCAAGATCATGCTGTCCGCGGTCGTGATCGGTGCGATCGGGATCCATGCTTTGCAGGGATGGGGTCGGGTCAAGCTGTCTCCGAAGGGCGGATCGTGGGGGAAGAACGCGGTTGGGGGACTGATGTTCGGCGTTGGGTTCGCGGTGCTTGGCTACTGCCCGGGAACGATCGCCGGCGCGGTCGGAAACGGCAGGCTGGACGCCCTCGTCGGCGGTCTACCTGGGATCCTGCTTGGCTCGTGGCTGTTCGCCGCGGTCTATCCGCGGGTGAGCGGCCTCCTACGGAAGGGAGCGTTCCCGAAGACCACGCTCCCAGAACTCCTGTGCCTCCCCCGGTGGCCCGTGATTGGCCTCCTGGCCGTGCTTGTGGTTGCCGTTCTCTCCTTCGTCGAACGGGCGGGATTGTAGGGCTTCCGAGCTGCATGGAGCGAGTTAGAGCGCCCCTAGATGCAAGAACAGTGTTATGTTACGATGGCCCCTCCTGAGAAGGTCACGCGCGGCCAAGGCCGACCCGAGAGGAATCTAGAGAGGGAGGCATGACCGAAGCACGGTTCAAGGGAATGGGGACGTTCACCGCGATCTGGGTCGGCCAGATGCTGTCCATGCTCGCCACGGGGATGGTCCAGTTCGCCCTCACGATCTGGGCGTGGCAGATCACGGGACAGGCCACGGCCCTCGCCCTGGTCGGGGTGTGCTCGTTTGGACCGGCGGTGCTGATCAGCCCGCTCGCCGGAGCGATCGTAGACCGCTCCAACCGCAAGCTCCTCATGATCCTGTCCGACGCCGCCGCCGGGGTGGCGACCGTGGCCGTCCTGGTCCTGTATCTCCTGGGGAATCTGGAAATCTGGCACTTGTACATCATCGCTGGCTTTGCGGGCACGTTCGGGGCGTTTCAGTTCCCGGCCTACTCCTCCACGATCAGCGTGCTCGTGGCCAAGTCGCAGTACGCGCGGGCGAGCGGGATGATGTCCCTTGCCGGCTCGATTTCCGGGGTCGTGGCGCCGATCGCCGCCGGGGTGTTGCTCGGCCCGGTCGGGATCGTGGGGATCCTGGCGCTCGACATCGCCACCCTTCTCGTCGCGATCACGATCCTGTTCTTCGCTCGCATCCCCCAGCCACCCCCATCGGCGGAGGGGAGGGCCAGCAGGCGGCCCCTGTTTCGCGAAGCGGGGTTCGGGTTCCGCTACATCTTCGCCCGCCGCGGGCTGTTGGGTCTGCTCCTCGTGTTTTTCTTCTTCAACGTGAACACGACGTTCGGGTTCACCGTCCTCTCGCCGATGATCCTGGCCCGAACCGGGAACAACGAACTGATCCTGGGCAGCGTCCGCTCGCTAATGGGGATCGGCAGCGTAGTCGGCGGGCTCCTCCTCAGCCTGTGGGGCGGGCCGAAGCGCCGCGTGTACGGGGTCATCTTCGGCTGCGCCCTCGGCGGCCTGTTCGGGCAGGTGTTGCTCGGGCTCGGCCGGTCGCTGCCGGTCTGGGCGGTGACCGGGTTCCTCGGGGCGATGGTGTTCCCCACCGTCAACGCGTCGAGCCAGGCGACGTGGCAGTCCAAGGTGCCTCCCGACCTCCAGGGGCGGGTGTTCTCCGTGCGGTTGATGATCGCTCAGTTCGGGGCGCCGCTGTCCATGCTCCTCGCTGGGCCGATGGCCGACCGGGTGTTCGAGCCGGCGATGCGCGACGGGGGGGCGCTCGCGGGGGTGTTCGGGCCGCTCGTGGGGACCGGTCCGGGCGCGGGTATGTCGCTCATGCTCGTCTTCGGGGGGCTACTGGGGGTGGGCGCCGCGCTGAGCGGCTACTTCTACCGCCCGCTGCGGACGGTCGAGGCCACGCTGCCCGATCACGACGCGGTCGCGGCGGACGCCTGAGCCAGCGCCTCGTCGTGCCGTTCGGAGA
>CAYSZC010000052.1:0-7516 GCA_964435345.1 uncultured Thermotogaceae bacterium | reverse complement strand
GGCCGCTGGCGGTCTATTCTCTGTGGCACTTTCCAGGGGTCGCCCCCTCTCGGATTGCCCCGAGCAGCCTGCCCAGTGGAGTCCGGACCTTCCTCAGGGTCGCCCCCGCGGCCCCCTGGCCGTCTCCCTTACCCGCGCGGCCCTCGTGTAACGGCACCGAGGGCACACCCGGATTATACCCCGGAACGAGGCGCGGCGACGGAGGGGCCGGAAGCACCGGGGACAGAAAAGGGAGCGGACGACAAGAACGAGCCCGGCCACGCCGGCGAGCCCGGCAAGCGCGTACGCCCACCACCACGAACGTCGAGACGCCGGGACAGAGATACGCTCGGAGGAGAGGAGAGCGAGCAGCCGGTCGCCCAGGTTGACCACGGCCTGGGCCGGCTGGGCCCGGTTCGCCTCGATTCGGGCCTCGGCCAAGATTTCCTGCCATTCGGCCTGGGGAACGACAGCGGCCGCCCGCTCCCCAAACCGGGCCTCAACCCGCCAGCGGCGATCCTCGCCCCGCAGGAACACGACAAGCAGGGCGTCCGTGGGGAGACGCCACGCGGAGAACACAGCGCTCGCGTACGCGGTCAGGTTCGCGAACGGGTCGTGCCAGGTCGCAAGGTACACGAACGACACCCCACGCCCCTTCAAGGTCCAGATTGTGTTCCCCAACCGCTCGCGGTCCGCCCGGTGCAGGGTCTGGCCGTAGTCGTTGATCGGGCCGACCTGCTCTGGGAGGGGCCGGGCCGCGGCTAGTACGGCCGCAAGTAGAGGAACCGCGAACAGTGCTCGCAGGTCACAACCTCCCGGTCTGCCTTCACTTTCTCCACCGTGGTCTCGACCAGGCGGAGGTGGCACCCCCCGCACGCCCCGCCCGCCACCGGGACCACCGCGCTGCCCCCGCCGGAACGCAGGCGCTCGTAGTGCTGCCGCAGGTGGGACGGAACTTGCTGGAAGAGATCTCCTCTCTGTGCGAGGAGTTTCTCCCGCTCCGCCGTGGTCCCGGCGCGACGGCGGGCAAGCGCGGCCAACTCTTCTTCCAAGCGGCCCCGGCGCTCCTCGTGCTGGCCCGTCTCGATCCGCAGATTCTCCTCGTCGGCATCGGCCTCCGCCATCAAGCGCAGCGCTTCGTCGGCGAGGGCGTCCATCCGCGCCCGGAGGAAGGCCACCTGCTCCCCCAGGTGCTCCATCTCCTTGTAGGCGATGATCTCGTGGTCGAGCTTGTGCTGGTAGCCGCGGATCTTCGCGTCCGTGTCGTCCACCTCGCCCGACTTGGCGAGCGCGGCGAGCCGCAACGCCCGATGCTCCTCCTGGCGGTGGGAAAAGGCCTCGTCCTCCTCGGCCAGGCGGTCCTTGAGCCGCGCCTCTTCCCGGTCGAGGTCGGACAAGCGGCCGTCGAGCGTGCGCAGGGACGCGTCCGCCTCGGCGAGGGAGAGGAGTCGGGCGAGAGGGTCGTTCATCGCTCCTCCACGATCAGGCCAGGGAAGCGTTCCCGGATGAGCTTCGCCACATGGGGCACGAACGGACGCTCCGTCTCCCGGTGGCCGAAGGCGACCGTCGTCAGACCGGACTCTGCCGCGGCGAGGCCGTCGTGGTAGCCGATCTCCCCGGTGAGGAAGAGCGCAGCGCCGGCGGCGAGGGCCTCTTCCCACAGGTCGCCCCCGCTTCCCCCGCACACCGCGACCCGCCGCACGGTGCGGTCGAGGTCCCCGTAGGAAGCCGTGGGACCATCCACCTCCAAGCGACGGGCGAACGCGCGGACGACCTCGTGGGCCGGGGCCGGCTGGGGGAGGTCGCCTACCCGGCCCAGACCGTGAAGGGAGGAAGCGACGTCGAGCGGGTACACGTCGTAGGCCACCTCTTCGTACGGGTGATCTCTCCTCATCGCGGCGAGAACGACCGAGAGCCGCTCCGCCGGGACCACCGTCTCCAGCCGTACCTCGTCCACGCGCTCCTCGCGCCCGACCTCTCCGATGTGGGGGCGTGCGCCCTCCCCAGCGAGGAAGGTGCCAACGCCGGACGTGCGAAACGAACAGCGCCCGTAGCGCCCGATCTTCCCCGCGCCGGCCGCGAACACGGCCTCCGCCACCGCGTCCACGTGGCCCGTGGGCACGAACACGGCGAGCTTGACGAGCCACCCCCGCGGGGAGAGCGGTCGCGAATCGGCGAGCCCGAGAAACCCAGCCAACACCTCGCCGAGCCCGCCCTGGGCCACATCGTACGGGGTGTGCACAGCGTAGCACGCGGTCCCGTGGGTGAGGAGGGCGCGAAGCTTGTCCCCCCGAGGCGTTCCGGGAAGGACACGGTCGAGGGGGCGAAACAAGAGGGGGTGATGGGTCACGACGAGGTCCGTGCCGGGCAGGTCGGCCACGAGGTCGAGATCGAAGTCGAGGGAAACGAGAACCCGCCGGCACGGCGCGTCGAGCGGGCCGACCTGGAGCCCGGACCGATCCCACTCCTCGGCGAGGGCCGGCGGGAAGCGCTCGTCGAGAAAGCCGACCAAATCCTGCCGAAGCATGCTGCACTAGTGTAGCGTTCCGGTCGTTTGTTCTGCAAGGAACCCCGGGCCGCCCCGATGCGGTTCGCCCAGCACGCCTAACCGGACGTTCGAGGTCCTCCGGCGAGCCGTGCCGCGGCGACGGCTGGGCGAAGAAGACGCCCCCGCCGCCCTCTGCCAATTCGCGAACCTTGGCCCAGTCTGCAGCTCCCCCACGGCTCACCCGAGGGGACAGTGAGCGCCCTGCCCGAGTGCGCAGGATCAGCCGGGATGCCGTAGCAGTGGAATCTTCTTCAGCGCTGACTTCTCGCGTGCGGGTTCGCCAGTCTAGGCAGAGGGCGTCCCCGCCGGCCCCGCGCGAGCCAGCAGGATCTCGTCCTCGACGCACCCGGCCCGATGGAACAGGGACACCAACCCCTCCACCCCGAGGGCCCTCTTCTCCGCGGCGGGGAGGTCCAGGAGCACTCGCCCCTTGTGAAGCATCAGCAGCCGGTCCCCCATCGCCAGGGCCTGGTCCATGCGGTGGGTGATCATCAGGGTCGCGATGTTGCCGTCCCGCACCAGGCGCTCGGTGAGCGCGAGCACCCGCTCGGCGTTGGCCGGATCGAGGGCCGCGGTGTGTTCGTCGAGGAGGAGCACCGCCGGCCGGGAGAGGGTGGCCATGAGCACGGTCACCGCCTGGCGCTCTCCACCGGAGAGGCAGGCCACCCGCTCCGAGAGCCGACCCTCCAGGCTCATGTCGAGCCGGGACAGGGTCTCCTGGAGCTCCACGCGGCGGCCCCGGGTCAGGGCGAGCCGCAGACCCCTGCGGCCCTTGCGCCGAGCAAGGGCCAGGTTCTCGGCCACGGTGAGGTGGGCGGCGGCGCCCTGGCGCGGGTCCTGGAACACTCGGCCGAGCCAGCGGGCCCGGCGGTGCGCCGGCCAGGCGGTGACGTCCCGCCCGATCAGCCTCACCTGCCCCTCGTCCGGGCGTACGCTCCCCGCGATCACGTTGAGGAGCGACGTTTTCCCCGCCCCGTTGGAACCGATCACGGTGACGAACTCCCCCTCGGCCAGGGCGAGATCCACCCCTGCCAGGGCCAGGACCGACTCCGCCCCGACCGCGTACGACTTCCGCACCCGCGACAGCTCGAGGATCACGCCGCTCCCTCTCGGCGCAGACGCCACGCCGGGGCGATGAGGGCCGCGAGGACGACGAGGGCGGTGAGCAACTTCAGATCCGAGGCGGTGAACCCGACGGCCGACCCGTAGCGCAGGGCGACGAGGATCGCTCCACGGTACAGGCACGATCCCACCACCACGGCCACCAACGCCCACGGCACCGACCGCGGGCGGAGGAGGATCTCCCCCACGATCACCGCGGCCAACCCAGCCACGATCGTCCCCGCCCCGAGCCCGACGTCGGCGAACCCCAAGTACTGGGCGGCGAGCGCCCCGGACAGGGCGACGAGTCCGTTGGAGAGGGCCAGCCCGGCGATCACCATCCCCTCCGGACTCGTCCCGTACGCCCGAACCATCCCCGGGTTGTCCCCGGTGGCCCGCAGGGTCAGTCCCACCTCGGTGCGGAACAGGAGATCGAGGAGGAG
Organism: uncultured Thermotogaceae bacterium; assembly: GCA_964435345.1. Taxonomy (GTDB): domain Bacteria; phylum Bipolaricaulota; class Bipolaricaulia; order Bipolaricaulales; family Bipolaricaulaceae; genus Bipolaricaulis. Next base: position 3,445 of record CAYSZC010000052.1, on the reverse strand, counting down.
CACGGCCCCCAGGGCGAACGCCGCGGCCACGGCGAGGTCCGCCCACGGCACGGGGATCCCCCAAGACTGGGCGGCCAGCCGGAACACGGACGGACGGCCGAGCAGGGGCACGTTGGGTCGCCCCATGATCCGTAGGTTGAGCGAGTACAGCATGATCATCGTCAGCACCCCGGCGAGGAGCCCCTGGATGCGGAACTTGGTGGCGAGGACCGCGGTGAACGCCCCGCCGACCGCTCCGGCGGCGAAGGCGACGCCCAGCGCCGCGTACGGGTTCCACCCGGACACGATGAGCGTCGCCCCCACCGCGGCCCCCAGGGGAAACGTCCCGTCCACCGACAGGTCGGGAAACGAGAGGACCCGGAACGAGATGTACACCCCGAGGGCCATGAGCCCGTAGATGAGCCCCTGCTCGACCGCCGCCGCGAACAAACCCATGCCGCCTCGCTCACCCCCCGCGGACGAACCGTTGGCCGCCGAGGAGAACACCGGTCGCCCGGTCCAGGACAGCCTTGGGGAACGTGAACCCCATCGCCGCGGCGACATCCAGGTTCAACCACACCTGGGTCCCCTTTTGGTAGGTGACTGGGATCTGATCCGGCTTCTCCCCCCGCAGGACACGCAACACGATCTCCCCGGTGAGCCGACCGTGGTCGGAGTAGTCAAACCCCGTGCAGACGAGCACCCCCCGCTCCAAACTCATCGGGTCGGCCATCAGGAACGGAATCTTGGCCGCGCTCGCCACCTGGACCACCGCCTCGAGGGCCGTGACGACCGTGTTGTCGGTGGTCACGTACATTGCGTCCACGCGCCCGACGAGCGACTGGGCCGCGGGGAGCACGCCCGCGCTATTCACGGCAGCCGCGGTCACGATCGTCAAACCGAGCTTCGGGGCGGCGTCCCGGGCCATCCGGGTGAGGATCGCCGAGTTGACCTCGCCCGGGTTGTAGACCATGCCCACCCTGCGCAGTCCCGGCACGAGTTCCTTGAGCAGGACCAGATCCCCGGCCACGTCAATCAGGTCGGAGGTCCCGGTCACGTTGGCGAACACAGTGAGCCCAGCCCGCACCGGGTCGGTGACCGCGGAGAAAACGACCGGGACCGCCGTGCCCTGGAACACCTGCACCGCCGCCTGTGAGGTGGGGGTGGCGATGGAGATCACGAGCCCTACGCGTTGGGCCTGGAAGTTCTGGGCGATGGCGATGGCCACCGAGAAGTCCCCCTGGGCGTTGGCGAGGATGTACCTCACATTTTGCCCCTCGACGTACCCTGCCTCGCGTAGCACGGCGATGATCCCGTCCCGTACCGCGTTCAGCGCCGGATGGTCCACGATCTGGGTGATGCCGATCGCGATCGGCTGACCGACGCCGCCGAGCGCGAATACCACAAGCAACGCTACCATCCCAATGTTTCGCATGTTCCCTCCTTGACAAATAAAAATCCGCAAGCTTCGTGCTTGCGGCCTACGGGCGCGCCTCCCCCCAAAGATCGGAAGAGGTTACGCCCCTATGCGAACCAGAACCCGCAGAAGGCTGACTTCTCGGCGATCACCTCCCCGATCCCTGTCATCTTGAGCATCAGGGAGATAGGTACGTCAGGTCGGGGCCGTTGTCAAGGGGCCACCCCGCGGGCGGCGACCGGGACCCGGATGACCTTGCTCTTCCACGTTCCCCGCCGCATCCACAGGTAGAGGGCCGATCCGCCGAGGACGTTGCTCAGGGCCATTCCCAGCCACAATCCCGTCGTTCCCAACCCGGCCGGATAGGCGAGGAGCCACGACAGGACGACCCGCAGGCCCCACAGCCGGATGAGCGAGAACACCATCGGGGGCACGGTGTGGCCCGATCCCCGGAACACCGCGCTGGAGGCGGCGAAGAGCCCAAAGAACGGGACGGAGAAGCCGAACACGGCCATGAACCACGCCCCCTCGGCGATGACCGCCGCGTCGCTGATGAACGCGCGGTACAACGGGACACGGACGAGAAACGCCACGCCGCTGAGGGCGAGCAGGGCGAGGAACGTCGCCCGGATTCCGCGACGGGCGATCTCCTCCGCCCGCTCGGTCTGGTCTGCCCCGAGGTTCTGCCCGATCATCGCCACCAGCGCGCTCGTCGCCCCCCAGATCGCCACGTTGAGGAGGTTGATGAGCCGGTTCCCCACTCCGTACGCGGCGACCACGGTCGTGCCGAACCCGGCCACGAAACCCATCAGGATCACGAACCCCAGCGACGTGCCGGCCTGGTCCAACGCATTGGGGAGCCCCACCTTGAAGATCTGGCGGATCGTGGCCCAGCGGGGCCGCACGTGAGCCCGGCGCAACCGAAGTCCCGCCCGCCCCGAAGTGAACAGCCACAGACCAACACCGGCCGCCACGCCCCGGGAGAACACGGTGGCCACCGCCGCTCCGGCCACCCCCAGTTCCGGGAACGGCCCCCATCCGAAGATGAGGAACGGGCTGAGCAAGGCATTCAGGACGACGGACCCCGCCGTGATGTACATCATCGTGCGGGTGTCCCCCAGCCCCAACAGGAGCCCTCCGAACGCGAACGCTGCGAACATGATGGGCAGCCCCACGCACTCGATGCGCAGGTACAGGAGCGCCAACGGGAACACTTCGGCCGGGGTGCGAATGAACCGCAGCACAACCGGACCGAGGAAGAATCCCACGATCGCCAGCAAGACCGAGGCCAGGGAGAGGAACGAGATCACCTGGGTGCCCGCTCTTTCCGCTCCCTCCCGATCCCGCGCCCCGACATGCTGGGCGACCAGGGTCGAGCCGGCGGCCTGGAACCCCGTCCCAAAGGACATGAAGAAGAACAGAATCGGCCAGGAGATGCTGGGGGCGGACAGGGCCTCGACGGAGAGTCTTCCAAGCCAGAACGCGTCAATGAGGTTGTAGAGCGCCTGGAGGGCGTTTCCCACCATCACCGGCCAGGCGAGGAGGAGCATCGTCTTCAGGACAGGGCCGTTCAGGATCCGTTCGCGCATCAGGGCCGTCTTCATCGCAAGAAGCGTAAGTATACGCGAGGGAAGCGGATCCCGCAGCCCAGATGGCGTTGAGCCAAGATCCTGCACATCGTCACCCCCTGTCTACTGCCGGCAAGCCCTTACCGCCGAGCACGCCGAGAACGCGGAGAGAATCGAATTTCACCGAAGTCAATCCATGTGAACCCAGAGTTCTTGTTGTGCGAAGTCCCCTCCGCAGGTTTCTCTGCACCCTCCGCGTTCTCGGCGGTGACACGCATTTGCTCCGACGGCTCTCACCGCAGAGCGCGCAGAGAACGCCGAGAACATCCGGTCAACCGAAAACCCCGCCACAAAGGACACGAAGAACAACAGCCATGAACTCTGGGGTTGAGAACCCCCAGTCCCTTTGTGTTCTTCGTGCCCTCTTTCGTGCCCTTGGTGGTGCAAGTTCGGGGTTCCCTCTGCGATCTCGGCGTCCTCG
>CAYSZC010000051.1:2888-7631 GCA_964435345.1 uncultured Thermotogaceae bacterium | reverse complement strand
GAGGTGAACCGCCACGGGGAGGGCGAGGAAGGCGAGCGCGGGTTGCCGCAGCCCGACGCCGAGCGCCAGGAGCAAGACGAGCAGGGCGAACTCGGTCCGCGCCTTGCGGGCGCCCATCACCCCGCCTTGGGTACCGGGGCCTGGTTCAGGAGTTCGGCTACGATGCCCTCGGTCCGCACATCGCGGGTCCACAGTTCGGGGGAGAGGATCAACCGATGGGCGAGGGCGGGCACGGCCACGGCCTTCACGTCGTCGGGCAGGACGTAGTCCCGCCCCGCGAGGGCCGCGCGGGCACGGGAGAGCTTGAGCAGGGCGAGGGATCCGCGCGGGCTGGCCCCTACGGCGAGCGAGGCGTGCTGGCGCGTCAGCCCCACGAGCCTCGCCATGTACCGCAGGAGATCGGGGTCCACAAAAACTCCCTCCAGCGCCTGGCGCATGGCCAGGATCTCCGCGGCGTCCGTCACCGCGGGGAGCGAGACCTCCTCCTTCTGCCGCGTGATCCGCCGCCGCAGGATCTCTTCTTCCTCGTCGGCCCGCGGATAGCCGAACCGCACGCGGACGAGGAACCGGTCCAACTGAGCCTCCGGAAGAGGAAACGTGCCCTCGTACTCGATCGGGTTCTGGGTAGCGAGCACGACGAACGGTTGGGGGAGCGGTCGCGTGTCTCCCTCGATCGTGGCCTGTCCTTCCTGCATCGCCTCGAGGAGCGCGGACTGGGTCTTGGGCGTGGCCCGGTTGATCTCGTCGGCGAGGATGAGCTGGGCGAAGATCGGTCCGGGTCGGAACTCGAACTTCCCCTCGTCCCGACGGAAGAGGTGGGTGCCCACGATGTCCGCCGGGAGGAGGTCCGGGGTGAACTGGATGCGGTTGAACGTGAGACCGAGCGTCCACGAGAAGCAGCGGGCGGCGAGGGTCTTCGCCAGCCCCGGGAAGTCCTCGAGGAGGACGTGCCCGCCGGCCAGGATCGCCGCCAGCATCAGGGACAGCGGCTCGTGCTTCCCGACGATCACCTGCTCGATCCTGGACAAGATTGCGGCGCCGCGCGCCGCGACTTCAGTTGCCGTCAAGGTCTCCTCCCTTCGCGTAGTCCCACAGCGAGTCCACCGTCCCCCGCAGTTGTCGGGGATAGTCCGCGAGGCGCATTGGCAACCGCCACCCGTGCCCCGGCCGGAGGACGGCCGAAAGCTCGGGTTTCCTCGGCCACCGGGCCTCGTCGAGGTCGTCCCACGCCTGATGCAACGGGATGGCCTCACGGCGCACGCGCAGGGCCACCGCAGCCCGGGACAAGCGCCGCCCCAACCGCCGCCGGGCAAGCGAAGAGAACTCGGCTCGGCGCACGAGCGTCACAACCTCCGCGAGTTCGGACGGGACGGAGGGCTCTGCCCGCCCGCGGGGCGCCCTCTCCCGCTTGACCCGCCCAGCGAGGCTCAGCGACAGGAACAGAAGGGCCGTCACGACGAGCGCCCACACCACGGCTTGGTCGAGGGAGTCGAGGAACCACCAGCCCCGAACGAGGAGATTCAGCCCCGCGCCCACCGCCCCGCGCAGGATAAACGCCAGTAGGCCAGCGAGGAGAACCCCGCCGGCGAGGGCCCACCACCTAACCGTAGGCCCGCTCGATCGCGGCCAGCGCGGCCACCGCCTCGGCGCGGCGGGGTTCGCTTTCCTTGTGGCCATAGCGCACCTCCTCGAACAGCCCGGTCAGTACCCGCACCGCCTCCTCGCGGAACCCGAGGCGGACGAGCCTATCGGCGAACTCCCGCGGGGTCACGGCAGGGGCGTCGGTCCCTTTGGCGCGTTGCGACAGGACCTCCACCATCCGCAACCAGCACCGGATCACCACGTCCGAGACGGGCAGGCCCCGTGCGAGGTCCGCCGAAGCGGAAGCCACCGCGTCGCGGATCTCCTCGGCCTGGGTCGGCGCCCGCCGCGTGAATCGCCGCACCAGCCACCAGGCAAGGCCAGCCCCGACGATCCCGGCGGCGAGGTACACCGCCCACCCCGGCGCCCGAGGGGGCTCGCTTCCCTCCCGCGCTTCTCCCTGGCTCGGGGTTGAAAGGGAGGGGGCCGCGACGTCCCCCGCGACTTCCTCCTCCGCGGCTTCCTCCTCCGCGGGGGGGTGGGGAGAACGGTAGACCGTCAGGAGCAGGAGCATAAGAAGAGTAGCCAGGGCGAGCACGCCCACCCGGCGAAGGAGCGCCCGACTCCCCCGTCGCGAGACAATGGCCAACACCACCCGCGCCCCCAGGAGCACGAAGAACACGATCACGATAACATCGAGGATCCATTCCGGCGCCCCGAACGGAATGACGCCGCCGGGCTCTCCCCACAGGTCCACCGGCTCTCCTCCTCGTGTCCCCCCGCGGAACTGAATCCCTGCCAGCCCGCTTGCCAGGAGGCCGAGAACAAGGATGAGGAGCCCCCCGAGGACGAATAGCCGGGTTCGGGTCATGGTTCGATGGACAGGCCGAGCTCCCGGAGCTGTTCCGCGTCCACCGCGGCTGGGGCGTCGGTGAGGGGGCAGGCGCCGGTGGCCGTCTTGGGAAACGCGATCACCTCGCGGATCGAGGGCTCGCCGGCCATCATCATCACCCACCGGTCGAGGCCGAACGCGATCCCCCCGTGCGGCGGGGCCCCGTACTCAAGTGCCCGCAGGAAGAACCCGAACCGCCGCTCCGCCTCCTCCGGGCCGACCCCCAGGATGCGAAAGATCTGCTCCTGGAGCTCCCGCCGGTGGATTCGGATGGAGCCTGAAGCGAGTTCGACCCCGTTCATCACAAGGTCGTAGCACTTGGCCCGCACCTGCGCCGGGGCCGTCTCGAGAAGGGGAAGGTCCTCGTCGCGGGGGGACGTGAACGGATGGTGCTCGGATTCGTACTTCCCGTTTGCGGCCTTGAAGAGCGGGAAGTCCACGATCCAGGCGAGTCCCCACGAATCCGCGGAGACAGCGCCCTGCCCCAGGCGCAGCCGGAGGTCTCCCAGGGCCGCGGCGACCACGGTCGCCGGCCCCGCAGCGAGGAGGACGAGGTCGCCCTGTCCAGCTCCCGCCCGCGCGGCAATCGCGCCGAGCGTCTCCGACGGGACGTGCTTCCCGATCGAGGAGGCGAGGTCCTCTGTCACCTTGATCCAGGCGAGACCGGGCAGGCCGTGTCCCTTGGCAAGTTCCTCGATTTTCGCCAGCTCGCCCCGCGACTTCCCGGCCCCGCCGGGCACGGGGAGCGCTCGCACGACACCGCCATCTGCCACGACCCCGGCGAACGTGCGGAACGGCCCCCCGGAAAACAGGTCGGACACCTCGGCGATCTCCATCCCGAACCGTAGGTCCGGCTTGTCCGACCCGTAGCGGGAAAGCGCCGTGGCGTAGGGGATGCGCGGCAGCGGAAGCGGGATCTCGACCCCAATCGCTGCCCGGAACACGTGGGCGATCAGCCCCTCGAGCAGAGGGAACAGTTCCTCCGGGTCGTCGAGGAACGCCATCTCCAGGTCAAGCTGGGTGAACTCCGGCTGCCGATCGGCGCGCAGATCCTCGTCCCGAAAGCACCGCACAAGTTGAAAGTACCGTTCCACGCCCGACATGACGAGGATCTGCTTGAACAGTTGCGGCGATTGGGGCAAGGCGTAGAACGCTCCCGGCGTGAGGCGGGACGGCACGAGGTAGTCCCGCGCCCCCTCCGGCGTGGACCGGGTCAGCATCGGGGTCTCGACCTCGATGAATCCCGCTCGGTCGAGGTGCTCCCGGATGGCGAGGCAGGTGCGGTGGCGGAGGCGCAAGTTGCGCTGCATCCGCGTCCGCCGCAGGTCGAGGTACCGGTAGCGGAGCCGGGTCTCCTCGCTCGGGGTACCCTCTTCGGCCACCGGCAGCGGCAGCGGTTTCGATCGGGAGAGGATCTCGATTCTGCTCGTCTCGACCTCGACCTCGCCGGTGGGCAGGGCGGGGTTCGGCGCCTCGCGAAGGCGGACCGTGCCTGCGACGCGGATCACGCCCTCCCGGGAAAGATGCTCTCCGGGCGCGTCGCGCAGGACGAGCTGGACGATCCCCGAGGCGTCGCGCAGGTCCACGAACGTGACCCCGCCGAGGTCCCGCACCCGGTGCACCCACCCGGCGAGGACGACCTTCCGCCCCACAGCCTCCCGTCGCAGTTCGCCGCACTTGTCCCTAAGCATCGTTCTCCCCTTTCCACCGCCCGCGATGCGAGTTCGCAGAGCCTGGAACAGCGGGCCTCAGGCACGACGAAAGTCGCTCGTAGCGTCGGGGCTTGTCCCCGACGGCTCTTACCGCAGAGGACGCAGAGAACGCCGAGAACATCCGACAAGCGGATCTCGGTTTCAGAGCTTCCCCTCAACTTTGCCTTCCTCTGCGCCCGCTGCGTCTCGGCGGTGAGAGTTCTGTGTCGCGATTGTAGTCGGAACCCGTTCTTGTCACACGGGAAGGGCGGACGGGCAGATCGTGCGGTAGGCGCAGTAAGAGCAGGAGGTGAAGGCGGGCTTGGCCGCGAACTCCTGGGCGCGGATCCCGACCGTGGCGTCGCGGATCGCCGTAAGGGCCCGCTCGAGCGCCTTCGCGGTGGGGGCCGCGCGCCCCACCACCACCTCCGGGGTGAGAAAGCGGAGCTCCACCTCGCGCGGGCGCTCCCCGAACATCCGCTCGTAGGCCAGGGCGTAGATCGCGAGCTGGAGCGATTCGTGCGCGCGACGGTCGGCGGCTTCCTCCCCGACCTCCGAGGTCTTGTAGTCAACGATCAC
>CAYSZC010000051.1:0-2788 GCA_964435345.1 uncultured Thermotogaceae bacterium | reverse complement strand
CGCGACGGTCGGCGGCTTCCTCCCCGACCTCCGAGGTCTTGTAGTCAACGATCACTGCCCCGTCCGTGCCGCGGTCCACCCGGTCCCAGTATCCGATCACCTTGGCTTCCCCCTCGGCGAACGCGAAGAACTTCTCGACGAACGTGGGCCGCGCGCCGGACCCCTCCTCGAACGCGTGGAAGGCGGTGAGCGCCGCCTCGCCGTGGCGGAGCATCTCTTCCTCGTGGGCTGCGGACAGAAACCCCTCCGAGCGCCAGGCGTGGCGAAACACGCTTCGGAGGTCCTCGCCGGGGAGTGTTCGTCCCTGGACCTTGGCGAGGTGGTAGGCCTGGATCGCCTGATGCACCGCGTTCCCCAGGATCACGATCGGGTGGAGCCGAATCGGGACCCGCAACACGTGGATGTAGCGGTACTTCAGCGGGCAGGTCAGCCAGTCGTCTACCTGGCGGTAGGAGAGCTGCAACGGGGCGGAGGCATCCGGGATGGGGACCCGCGGTTCCGGTTCTTCCCCGGCCCGGCGGATCCGGAACAGGGGCGGCGTCTCCGGGGTGCGCTCGCCTAGTCCATCCGGCCCGAGGGCGTCGAGGACGAACCGCGACGCCTTGGCCGCCCGCTTGCGGGGGGCCTCGCCCGGGGGCCGGTAGTCGTCGGCGGAGAGGAGGTACAGGCGCCGCTTGGCCCGGGTCATCCCCACGTAGAACAGGCGCCGCTGCTCCTCGAGGTGGGCCAGGTCCGGCGGGAGGTCCTCCACCCTCAACCCGCGGGGTAGGGCGAACGTGGGCCGCGTGATCCGCCCGGGGAAGAAGTCCTCGACGAGCCCGCTCAGGAACACGGCCTCGAACTCCATCCCCTTGGCCTGGTGGAACGTCATCGCCTGGACCGCGTCCGCGCCGGGCTCGGCCTCCCCGACCATCGGGTTCCACCCGAGCTCCCGCAGCTCGTCCACGTAGCGCACGAACCACGGTACCCGGTCGTGGCGGGCCACGTCCTCGAACCGATGGACCACGCGCTCGAAGAACTCGGCGATGTGCTCCACGGCCCGCCCGGCGGCGGGGTCCGCGGAGTGGACGAGGGCTTGGAGATAGCCGGTGTGTTCCATCAGAAATGCGTACAGGACGCGCCCAGCAGGGTTTCCCCGGGCCAGCGCCTCGCACGCCGCGAGGTCGGCTAACGCCCGCTCCCCCGCCTTGTGGCCGGCCGCGGAGAGCGCCCCGCCGGCGAGGGACTCGGTGAGGATGCCCCGCAACGGACGATGCTCCCGCTGCGACCGCGCGGTGAGAAGGGCCAGGTCTTCCCCTCTCATCCGGTAGATCGGCGATCCGAGGAGGTGGTAGAGCGACTGGTCGTCCCCCGGGTCGGCCAGCGTGCGGAGGAACGACATCAGCAGCCTGATGACCTCCTGGTCGAACATCCCGGCCCGGAACCGGCCGGCAAGGGTCCACGGGATCCCCCTTTCGGAGAGCGCGCGCAGGTAGGGATCCGGCCGATAGCGATTCCGGTACAGCAGGGCCATCTCCCGGTACGGGACCCCGGCTGCGTGCAGCTTCTCCGCCTCGCCAGCGGCGAACTCCGCCTCCTCCCCCACCGCCGGGAAATGCCGATGGACCGGGGCGAGGCCTGGGCCGTACGGGGAGACAAGCTCCTTGGTGATCGCGTGGGGGATCTCGCCGCGGAGAGACAACGCCTCGAGCCGGTACGCGTTCTCGCGGATGAGCCGCGCCGCGGCGTCCAGGATGCCCTGGGTCGAGCGGAAGTTTCGGGACAACACCACCACCTTGACCGTGGGGAACGCCCGCAGAAACGCGAGCAGGTTGTCCCACGGCACCCCGCGGAACCCGTAGATCGCCTGGTCGTCGTCCCCGACCACGGTGGCGTTCCCGTGTCCGGACAGGAGCTCGACCAGCCGCAGCTCGGCCCGGCTCGTGTCCTGGAACTCGTCGGCCAAGACATACGGGAACCGACGGTGGTACTCGGCGCGGAGGCCAGGCCGGTCCTCGAGGAGCCGCACCGTGCGCAGGATGAGGTCGCCAAAATCCACCGCCCCCTCTTGCTCCAGAAGGTCCTGGTAGGTCCCGTAGCAGTCGGCAAGCTCGCGGTGGAGGTCCCTCTCGTCGGCAGGAAGCGCCGCTTGAGCTTGATCCCACCATTCCCGGTACGCCGCGGGCGACACCGCCTCGTCCTTGGCCCGGCCGATGAACGAGAGGAGCGGGGACAGAAACCGGAGCGGCTGGCGCAGGGCTCGGGGGCGCAGGGTGCGCAGGGGGAGATCGGTGAGGTGATCGAGGAGGAACACGCGCTGGTCCCACTCGTCGAAGATGCGGAAGTCCGGAGGGAGCCCGGCCAAGGGAGCGTTCTCGCGCAGGATGCGCTCGCACACGGAGTGGTACGTGGCGACCCAGGCGTCGAGGGCCGCGTAGCGGATCCAGTCGAACGCTCGATCGAGCATCTCGTCGGCGGCCTGGTGAGAGAACGTGAACACGAGGAGCTGGCTTGGGCGCTCCACCACGTTTTCCGCGATGAGGTAGGCGATGCGGCGGGTGATGACGGTGGTCTTCCCTGTTCCGACCCCGGCCAACACGAGGAGCGGCCCGCCCCGGTGGGTGACCGCGTCCCGCTGCTCCTCGGTGAGACCTCCCAGAATGTCCGGCATCGCCGGAGTGTACCCTGTGGGACGCGGTGCCCTCCGCACAATGGTACCGTTGGCATCAGGCGGCGGATAGGGCTACCATTGGTCCATGAACCCGTTCAGCCTGTTCCTCGTGTTGGCAGTGTTGGGGGCGATGGTAGC
>CAYSZC010000050.1:0-7683 GCA_964435345.1 uncultured Thermotogaceae bacterium | reverse complement strand
GGTGCCCGTTGTGGTGGGCTCTTCAGTCTGCCGGGCGTTCTCGGCGTTCTCTGCGGTGAGTCTGTATCCAACCGCGGGGATCCGATCTTGTCCGCGCCTGCCTGTCGGCAGACAGGTAGCCGAAGGCTCAGCGGGCTACTGGCACACGGGCGGGCTAGCGTCGGCGGGCCCGCGCCCGCTCCGCCGCCGTGGTCCACCAGTAGAGGAGCGGGTTCGCCACGAAGAGAGTGGAATAAGTTCCCACCACCACACCCATCAGCATCGCCACGGCAAACCCTCGCAGCGGCACCCCGCCGAACACGAACAGGATCATGACCGGGACCAGCGTGGTGGCCGTGGTATTGATGGTGCGGGTCAAGGTCTGGTTGATCGCCCGGTTGATGTTGTCGAAGAGAGGGGTCCTCTTGGCGGCCAGCAGGTTCTCGCGCACGCGGTCGAACACGATGATCGTGTCGTTGAGCGAGTACCCGACCACAGTGAGGAGGGCGGCGATCACGGGGAGGTTGAACTCGAGGCCGGCCACTGTGAACACGCCGAGGGTGATCACGACGTCGTGCACGAGGGCGACCAGCGCCGCCACCCCATACCGCAGGCGGAACCGCCACGCGATGTAGACGAGCATCGCCCCCAGCGCGACGAGGATCGCCTGCCACGCCCGGTTCACGATCTCCGCGGATACCTGGGCCCCGATGTCGGTGACGCTGAACTCGATCGGGTTGGGGATGCCCTCGGCCCGCGGTTGGGCGAGGGCCGATCGCAGCCGCTCCTGCTGCTCTTCGGATGCCCCCTGCACGGTCACGATCTTCCCCACGAGGGTCGTTGTCCCCTGGCCGGGGAGGTCCCGTTCGGCAGTCACGGACTGGATGTACACGCTCGGCGTGGCGGGGCCGTCCGCGAGGAGAGGGGCCACGTACGCGCGGAGGGCGGCGTCGGGAAAGACCGTGCCCTCGGGGTAGAAGATCGTGAGCTGAAGTCCCCCGGTGAAGTCAATCCCCGGCCGGAGGCCGATCGTGACCATGGCCAGGACGCTCCCCAATACGAGGGCCGCCGACAGCGGGACGAAGAACTTCGCCTTGCCCAGGAAATCGAATCGGGTCATGGAGGTCTCCCGTCCTAGGAGCGGTCGAGGGACTTGGCGAGCCGGGCCTTGATCCGCGCCGCTCGGTTGGGGTGGATCACGCCGCGGGCCGCGGCCTTGTCCGCCGCTTTCTGGAGCTGGGGCAGCGACTTCTGTGCCTCGTCCACTTCCCCTGCCTCCACAAGTTTCTGAACCTTGCGTCGCCAGAACCTGATCGAGCTCCGGCGCGAATCGTTGCGCCGTCGCCGGGTCAAACTCTTGCGCTCCTCCCGTTTGGCTGAGCGTTTAATGGGAATGGCTCATCTCCTCCTCGGTTGCGTGTTCCGGCGGCAATGTTAGCCCTTCCCCGTGGCGGGCGCAAGGGAGGGACGAAGGTCCTCTTGCCGCGCCCCGTGGCTCGCGGCTAAGGTAATGCCGGTTACGTCCGAGGGGGATCCCGATGATCGAAAAGGTACGCAAACGCGATGGGACTGTGGTCCCATTCGAGAAAGAGAAGATCGCATCCGCCATCCACCGCACCCTGTGCGAGGTGGGACGGGATGACGCGAACCTCGCCGCCCAGCTTGCGGCGCAGGTCGAGCGCACGCTTGCCGAGCGGTTCGGCCCCCTGTTCGGCCCTCCCCACGTCGAGGAGATCCAGGACGCGGTGGAAGAGGCCCTCATGGCGGCTGGGCTCCCCAACGCTGCCCGGGCGTACATCGTCTACCGCCACCAGCACAAGCAGCTCCGCGAGATCAAGGAGCTTGTGGACCCCGAGCTCGTGGGGAGCTACCTGAACGGTCAGGACTGGCGGGTGCGGGAGAACTCGAACATGGCGTTCTCCCTGCAGGGCCTCAACGTGTTCCTCACGGAGAAGATCATCGGCCAGTACTGGCTGGCCAAGGTCTACCCCGAGCCGATCCGCAAGGCCCATGTGGACGGCGATTTTCACATCCACGACCTCGGGACGCTCGGTCCGTACACCTACTACGGCAAAGAAGTCGTGGTGGCGAGACAAGAAGACCAACTGAAGATTTGCTCCTTCGAACAGCTGTACGCGGGGGCAGTGGGTGAGGAGATCCTCCTCTGCGAGGCCGACGGTGCGTACGCTAAGAACCCGAGCGATCTCTATGTTCTGGACAAGGACGGCTGGACAAGGGTCACGCGCCTCGTGCGGAAGGCCAAGCACCGGCCGATGCGGTTCATCAAGAACCGCGGGGGACGAAGCGTGATCGTGACCGACAACCATCCGATGATCGTCCCGGACGGGGAGAAAGAGGCCGGCGCGCTCGATGAGGGCGATCGGACGTTCACCGTGAGCTTGGCGCGCCTGCTCGCTGACCAGGACCTGTTCTCCCAGAACGAGCTCGACTTGGCGGAGGCGATCCGAGGGTTGGGGTTCGGTGGCCGCGCCGTCTACTTGGACGGGGTACCGCTCCAAGATGCGGAGGACGGGGATCTCCTCCATACCGCCACCTGCTCGATCCCCCGCTTCGTTCGCTTGACCGAGGGCTTCGGCTACTTCGTGGGCTTGACGTTGGCCGAGGGGTTCCTGTCCTACGACGCCAAGGGCACTCGGGTCATCTCCATCACCCAACAGGAGCGGGAGCCGCTGGCCAGGGCCAACCGCGGTTTGCTGGACAATCGAACCTCGGGTTGCCTGCGGTTGCGGGAAGACGGGCGGTGGGAGCTGCGGGTGACCAATCCGTTCCTCCGGTTCCTGTTCGAGCGGGTGTTCGAGATCCGCCCGGGATCGCGGCACAAGGCGCTTCCTGTCAGAATCCTTAGCTACAGCCGGAGCTTCGTCCAGGGACTCCTCGCCGGCCTACTCGATGGCGACGGAACGGTGGAGACGTGCGGGACCCGGTTGTCGTTGAGGGTTGCGGCGCGGACCCTCCTCGAACAGATGGCTGTGGTGATGGAACTGCTGGGGTTCGTCCCGCGGGATCGGGCGATCGAAGGACAAGGGAGCCGGCGCTGGTCTCAGGGGCGCGAGATCGTCCAGAACTACCCGCTGTACGGGCTTTCCTTCAGCAAGACCACCGTGGAACTCCCCGGGGAGAAGTATCAGGCAGCGGCGGTGGCCACCAAGGCCTGGCACGACGCGGACCGGGACACGTGGCACCGGGTGATCAACAACGACCCAGTGGACATCCCCGACGACGTCATCTACGACGTCACCACCGAATCGGGGACGTTGGTTGTGAACGGCATGTGGAACCACAACTGCGTAGGGTGGGACCTGGCCGATCTTGTCCGCGTCGGGTTCCGCGGGGCACGGGGCAAGGTAGAGTCGCGGCCGCCCAAGCACTTCCGGGTGGCCCTCATGCAGGCGGTGAACTTCCTCTACACCTTGCAGGGCGAGGCCGCCGGCGCGCAGGCGTTCTCCGGCGTGGACACTCTGCTCGCCCCGTTCATCGCTGCCGACCGGCTATCGTACCGCGAGGTGAAGCAGGCCCTTCAGGAGTTCGTATACAACCTGAACGTCCCCACCCGAGTTGGGTTCCAGTGCTTGTCCGAAGACACGGTGCTCCTGACCCCGGAGGGATGGAAGGGCCACGACGAGGTGGAAGAGGGGGACGTAATCTACACGTTCAACCTCGAGCGGAAACAGATCGAGACAAAGCGTGTCGAAGGCGTCTTCGCCCGGCACTACGAAGGCGTGATGTACAACCTGAGGAACCGAAGCCAGGACCAACTGATCTCCCCCGGGCACAGAGTTGTACGGCAGGTCTTCAACAAAGACGAGTACGTGTTGCAGCCGATCGAGGAGGTCCTCGAACTGGAATCGCCGATAGCCGTACCCGTCAGGGCCTCGAACAACAACCCCGATGTAGCGGTGTCCGACGGGCAGCTCCGGTTGTTGGCTTGGATCCTCTCCGAGGGGAGCGTCATCCATCAATCCCCTCTCGCCCACGGGGACCACTACGAGGAGATCATCGGCCTGCTCGAAAGCCAGGGGTTGGATTACACCACCTATACCCAAAGCTCCTTGGGCACCTGTACGCGGATCAGGTTGAAACCGGTCGCAAGCAAGGTGATCCATGGATGGCTGGGGGCTCGCGAGAAGAGGATCCCGGACTACCTGTTCAACCTGAGCCAGAGACAAGCCAAGGTTTTCCTGGACACCTACGTCAAAGGGGACGGGTGGTCTGAGGATTACAGGAAAAGGATCACGGTCACTGACCAGAAGACCTTGGCCGCGTTGGAGGCGATCGCTGTCCTGGCCGGCTACAACTTCAACGTCAAGGAGAGGAAGGTAGCGGGGATATCCATCAAGCCTCAATACATCCTGACCTTGACCGAGGCAGACCATGACTACATCCAGGCGATCGAGAAGGTGGAGTATCGGGGAATCATCTGGTCCGTGCACACGGAGAACGGGACGGTGATCGCCAAGCGCGGCGGTCAGGTCTTCATCACGGGGAATACCCCATTCACCAACGTCACGCTCGACCTCCGTCCGCCCGCGCACATGGCGGACCTCCCGGCGGTAGTCGGGGGAAAACCCTTCGGCACGTACGGGGGGTTCTCCGAGGAGATGGGCCTGTTCAACCGGGCGCTCGCCGAGGTGATGGCAGACGGGGATGCCCGGGGGAGGGTGTTCACCTTCCCCATCCCGACCTACAACGTGACCCCGGACTTCCCGTGGGACGATCCGAATCTCCTCCCTCTGTGGGAGATGACGGCCAAGTACGGGATCCCGTACTTCGCGAACTTCCTCTCCTCGGACATGAAACCGGAGGACGCGCGCAGCATGTGCTGCCGACTGCGGCTCGACGTGCGGGAGCTCCGCCGCCGGGGCGGCGGGTTGTTCGGGTCGAACCCGCTCACCGGTTCGATCGGCGTGGTCACCCTCAACCTGCCGCGGCTGGCGTTCCTCTCGAAGAGCGAGGGGGAGTTCGTCGAGCGTCTCCAGGGGTTGATGCAGACCGCGGGCCGGTCGCTCATCATCAAGCGCAAGCTTCTGGAGCGCCTCACCGAGCAGGGGCTGTACCCATACTCGAAGTTCTACCTGTCCTCGGTCAAGGAGCAGCACGGGGCGTACTGGGCGAACCACTTCTCCACGATCGGCGTGATCGGCCTGAACGAGGCTGCGTTGAACCTCCTCGGGATCAACCTTGCCCAGGAGGAGGGGATTCGCTTTGCCCAACGGACCCTCGGGTTCATGCGCGAGACCTTGGTGAGGTTCCAGGAGGCGACCGGAGACCTGTGGAACCTCGAGGCGACCCCAGCCGAGGGGACAGCCTACCGGTTGGCGATGCTCGATCAGAGGAAGCACGCCAAAATCCACTTCGCCAACGAGAGAGCGGTGCGGGAGCGCGGAGCGGCGCCCTACTACACGAACTCGTCCCAGCTGCCGGTGGACTTCACCGATGACCTGTTCCGCGCTCTGGAGCTGCAGGAGGGGCTGCAGACCCAGTACACGGGCGGGACCGTGTTCCATGCCTGGCTGGGGGAACGGATGCCCTCGTCGGAAGCGGTGAAGTCGCTTGTGGGGAAGGTGCTGGGCAAGTTCCGCATTCCCTACCTCACCCTCACCCCGACGTTCTCTGTGTGCCCCCGGCACGGCTACCTTCCCGGCGAGAGGCGGTACTGCCCCAAGTGCGATGAGGAACTGACTATACTTCACCAAAAGGTTCAAGGAGGCGTCTGTGTCCACATACCGTGAAGACGAGCAAGGGAACCTGATTCTGGAGGATGGGACCGTGATCCCGGAGGCGGAGCGGGAGCGGGCCGAGGTGTACTCGCGGGTCGTGGGATACCTCCGACCGGTGGAACAGTGGAACGCGGGCAAACAAGAGGAGTTCGCGGATCGGAAGGTTTTCCGACCCGTGCCCGAAGACGACCGAGCTCGCTAGCGAATGGAGATCGCCCATCTCCAGCCCCTCTCCCTGCTTGATTACCCGGGGAGGGTGAGCGCGGTGGTGTGGACGGTGGGCTGCAACCTGCGCTGTCCGTTCTGCTACAACGCCGAGCTCGTCCTCCCTGAGCTTGCCCGGCTGCCGCGGCTGGCGGAGGAAGAAGTGCTGGGGAGGCTCCGGGAGCGCGCGGGATTCCTCGACGGCCTCGTCGCCACCGGGGGAGAGCCGACCCTCCACCCTGATCTCCCTGACTTCCTCCGCGAAGTCAAGGCGTTGGGCCTTCGGGTGAAGCTCGACACCAACGGGACCCGGCCCGACGTCCTCGCCAGTCTCCTGCGGGAAGGGCTCCTCGACTACGTGGCCCTCGATGTGAAGGCCCCGTTCGAACGTTACGGGGAGTTCGCCGGTGTTTCCAATGCCCCCGGCGTGCTCTCTCTTCCCCCCTCCCCTTCGTGGGAGGGGGCGAGGGGGAGGGGCGAGGGGAACCTCTGGGCAGTGGTGGTTCGGGAAAGCATGGCCCTGGTGCGCACCTTGGCCCCCGACTACGAGTTCCGGACCACGGTCGCTCCTAGGCTCGGGGAGGCCGATCTCCTGGCCATTGCCCAGGAGATCCGCGGCTCTCGGCGCTACGTGCTTCAGGCGTTCTTCGCCCCGCATGGGAAGCGTCTCGTGGACGAGGCTCTTCGCTCGCAATCCTGTCTGTCGAGAGAGGAACTGGAAGCCTTGGCCCCGGAGGTATCGAGGCTCGTCCCCTGCGAGGTGCGGGGCTAGTCCAAGCCCACGCGGGCTCGCACCGCGCGCATCGTCTCCCGGGCGATCGCCCGCGCCCGCTCCGCCCCGGCGGCGAGGAGATCGTCCCCGGCCCCCTTCGCTGCCAGCTCCTGTCGCCGCGCCTGGATCGGCCGCAAGGTCTTCATCAAGTGCTCGAACAGGGATTCCTTCAGGTCCTTGTAGAGGAGCTTCCCTTCTCGGTGGTGCTGGCGAAGTGACCCCACCACATCGGTCGGGGCGACCAGTTCGAGAAGGGAGATCAGGTTCGCTACGCCGGGGGACATCTCCTGTCCGGGGGTGAGGCCGACGTCGGTCACCGCCGAGCGCACCTTCTTCCGGATGCTCCCCTCCCTCTCCATGAGGCCGATGTAGTGGTCCGGGCCGGCGGACTTGCTCATCTTGCTTTCCGGATCGGCCAGGGACATGATCCGCGCCCCCTCGCCGAGGATTGGTTCCGGTTCGGGGAACGTCTCCCCGAACCGAAAGTTGAACCGCCGCGCGATCCGCCGCGCCTCCTCCAGGTGCTGGACCTGGTCCTCGCCTACGGGGACATGATCGGCGCGAAACAAGAGGATGTCCGCGGCCTGGAGCACGGGGTAGTAGAACAAGCCCCCGTTGACGAACTCCTGTTCCGCGGCCTTCTGCTTGAACTGGGTCATCCGGGTCAGGTCCCCATACGAGGCGACGCAGCCCAGGATCCAGCACAGTTCTGTGTGCTCGGGCACGTCCGACTGCACGTATAGGATCGAGCGTTCGGGGTCGATCCCGCAGGCGAGGAGGTCGAGGGCGAGCTCCCGCCGTGCTCTGCGGAGCTCATCGGGCACCGTGTCCTCGTTCGTGAGGGCGTGGTAGTCCACGACGCAGTAGATGCAATCGTTCCCTCCCTGGAGCTCGACCCAGCGTTGGATCGCCCCGAAGTAGTTTCCGATGTGGAGCTCGCCGGTCGGTTGGATTCCCGAGAAAATGCGCACGGATTCCCCCTTGAGGCGG
>CAYSZC010000049.1:0-7787 GCA_964435345.1 uncultured Thermotogaceae bacterium | reverse complement strand
CCGGCCTTACGGAGGAACGCCACCACGAGCTTGATCGTGGCTTCGAGGTCGGCGAGGTAGAGGGTGGACACCGGGGAGTGGATGTACCGGCACGGCACGGACACCACCCCGGCGAGGACCCCGCCTCGCTCAAGGTGGATCGCCCCGGCGTCGGTGGACCCGTAGGCGGGAAGTTTGTACTGATACGGGATTCCGTTGTCTTCGGCGATCTTCTCGAGGAACCGGGCGAGCTTGGGGTTTACGGTGATCGAGCGGTCGGCGAGGGTGATCGCGGGGCCCTGGCCCAGGCGCACCGGTTGTTTGGCCTCCGGGACCCCGGGCATGTCGGCCCCGATCGTCCCCTCCAGGGCCAGCGCGAGTTTTGGGGCCACCCGGTACGCGGCGACCTTTGCCCCTCGCAACCCCCCCTCCTCGTGGACGGCGAAGTTCACCACGAGCCGGTAGGGGAGTTTGGCCTTGGCCAGGATGCGCAACGCTTCCGCGGCCACGAGACACCCTGCACGGTCGTCGAACGCCTTTCCGGTCACGTAGCCTTCGCGCAGCCTCTGGAACGGGTAGTGGATCGTGGCCGGGTCGCCGATGCGCACGCCGAATTCCTCGGCCTCCTCGCGGCTTCGCGCGCCGATGTCCACGAACAGGTCGTCGAGCGGAACGACCTTTTCCCGTTCGCCGCCGGACAGGATGTGGGGCGGGGTGCTCCCGATCACGCCGTCCACCCGCTCTCCACTGCGGGTGCGGATCGTAAGGCGATGGGCCATCAGGATCCGGTCGTCCCACCCTCCCAGCGCGGTGAGGCGCAGGAACCCGTCCTTCTCGATCCAGCGCACCATGAACCCGACCTCGTCCATGTGCGCGTCCACCATCACCGCGTCCCCGCTCCCGCGGGAGCAGATCAGATTACCGAGCACGTCGGTCTCGCAGGTCTCGGCGTACGGGGAGGCCATCCCGTGCAGGACTTCCCGCACCTCGTCCTCGAACCCGGCCACCCCGAACGCATCGGACAACGTCTGCAGCTTCTGCTCTAGGTTCAACGTTCCTCCTGGACCATCTCGGCACATTGGACGAACCCACTCAGGTGCTCATGTGCTAGACTTGGCTCAACATCCGGGGGTTTGCGCCAGCGGCGACCGTGCGCTACCCAATCCCGATACATCTTCACTCTCGCGATCTCCTTGGCAACAGGCTTGGGCACGACGGGGTTGTAGAGGGGGAGGAGACGCCCAGCTGTGTCCGCCTTGAAGCCTCGCTTCTTGGAGTCCTCCTCAAGCCATCCCTCAAAGACCCCGAACAGGGCGACCACGGTGTAGTCGTCGAGCTCGCGGACGGTCTTCTCCAAGTGGTGCCGGACCTGGTCAACAGGCTGTAAGCGCCACTCCTCCGGCCAGATGAGCGATAGGAGGGCGTCGGGGTCACGAGCCAGGCGCTTCTGGATACCCCCCAGGAGCTTCCGTGCGGTCCTATACCACGTGAGAACATCCTCAAGCGCCCGCTGGGACATGCCACTTCACTGGGAGAAGGCCTCTTGGACTACATCGGCGAACGTGTCCGGGGTAAAGGGGAGTTTCTCGGGGGGGTCCTCACGCACGATCTGCCACTGACTCTCGCGGCCCTCCCGGACGAGAAGCACCCGACTGCCCGGAAACTCTACGTCCACCCGTCCTGTTCCGCCGACGATGTACCGCGCCACCGGAACGACTTGCGCCTCGATCCCGCCATAGCGGAGTCTGAGCGCGGGAGCGTCGTACGAACCGAGGAGCTGCTCCCGCACGGGGTGGTCGTACTCCTCCACCTGTAGTCCCTCGCGCTCTGCGGGCTCAAGCCATCTTCGGAGTCTCGCACGCAACGCCCGCAGATCGCCCAGCCACTGCTGGCGGACCTCCTCGCGGCGCTTCTGGTCCTGTACGAGGTCCTGCTTCTTCTCCCGGAAGAACGTGGCAAGATCAGGCATTGCAGACCTCCTGCGGTAAGCGTACTTCTGGACGGCACTGCGTTCAAGTCGTGTGGACTTCGCTCAGACATGCAATGCCTTGTAGAGGAGCTCGGCCGTCGCCCGAGGCAAGCCGGGCACGGACAGGAGCTCCTCCAGGGGCGCTTCCCCCAGCGCCTCGACCGATCCGAACCGCGAGAGAAGGAGTTGCCTCCGCTTGGGGCCGATCCCGGGCACGCTGTCGAGGAGGCTTCCCAGCGTCCGCCGGTCCCGCAGCTTGCGGTGGTACTCCACCGCGAACCGGTGGGCCTCGTCGCGGATGCGCTGGAGAAGCTTCAGCGCCTCCGAACGAGCGGGCAGGCGCACGGGGTCGGCGCGGTTCGGCACGTACACGTGCTCTTTTCGCTTGGCGAGCGCGGCGACCTCGATTCCGCCCAAGTCCACGGCGGCGAGGGCCCGTTCCGCTACCCCGAGTTGGCCCTTCCCTCCGTCCACGAGGACGAGATCGGGCAAGTCGGAGAACTTGCCCCGGGCTACGGGGTCGGAGAGCTCGGCCAGGCCGTGGGAAAGTCGTCGCCGCAGGACCTCGGCCATCATCGCGTAGTCGTCGGGTTTCCCAGCGACGCGCACCCGGAACCGACGGTACGCGTCCCGCCGCGGGCGACCGCCTACGAACACGACCATCGAGCCGGTGGCTTCCAGACCCTGGAGGTTGGAGACGTCGTAGGCCTCGATCCGCCACGGTCGCGTGGCGAGGCCGAGTTCCTCGGCCAGGGCGTCCACGGCCTCTTCCTCGGCCGGCGCCAGTTTCGTCTTCTCGGCCTGCTTCAGGGCGAGGGCCGCGTTGCGCTCGGCCATCTCCAGGAGGGCTTTCCGCTCCGGCGATCGGGGAACCCCGGCATGGACCCGCGCCCCCCGGCGATGCTCCAGGTAGGCGAGCAGGGCCTCCAGTTCCGGCACTGGGAACGGGACCAGCACCTCCTGGGGGATTGCCGTGGCCCGGGTGTAGTACTGATCGAGAAACTCGCCCAGGGCCTCCTCGGGGGTGGACCCCGTGGGCAGGGTGAGGGGGAACCCTTCCCGGCCGATGAGCCGTCCTCCCCGCACGATGAGCACCGTGCCGTGGCCGCGCTCTTCGTTCACAGCAACGCCGACCGCGTCGAGGTCCACCGGCTCGGGCAGGGCCACCGTCTGGCGCTCGCGGATCCGTTCCAGGGCGCGAATGCTGTCCCGCAACCGTGCCGCGTGCTCGAACCTCTCGTCCCCCGCTGCCCGCACCATCTGGAGGGCCAGGTCTTCTATCGCCCGCTCCACGCGGCCCGCGAACAGGAGGGCCGCCGCGTCCACGGCGCGCCGGTACTCCTCCTGGCTCACCAAGCCCGCACAGGGACCGGAGCAGCGGCCGATGTGGTAGAGGAGGCACGGACGCTCGTAGCGCTTCTCCCCTACCGGGAGGTTGCACGTGCGGATCGGGAACAGTTTGTGGGCGAGCTTCAGCACCCGCCGCATGGACCGGCTCGACGTGAACGGGCCGAAGTACCGCGCCCCGTCCTCCACGGGTCGGCGCACCACGAGCACCCGCGGGTACGGTTCGTGGGTCACCTTGAGGTAGGGATAGCGCTTGTCGTCGCGGAGGCGGGTGTTGAACCGGGGGCGGTGCTTTTTGACGAGGGCGTCTTCGAGGATGAGGGCGTCCTGTTCGGTTCGGGTGGCGATGGGCTCGATGGCGCGCGCCTCGCGCACGAGCAGCCGCACCTTTGGCGAGAGGTGGCGAGGAGACTGGAAGTAAGAGCGCACCCGCTCCCGCAGGGAAGAGGCCTTGCCCACGTACAGGACGATGCCGTTTGCCCCGCGGAACAGGTACACCCCGGGCGCCTTGGGGAAGTCCCGGACCTTTGCCGCGAGTGCGCTTCTTTGGGGCATGAACGCCTTCATTGTCCGCTGGGAGCGATGGGCCTGCAGGCGCCCTTCACCCTTTCCCGTGCGAAGCCAGGGAGAGGACAGCGGCTGCTACAATGTCCGGGGGTGAACCGATGAAGGGCGATGACAAGGGGAAGGACCTGCCGGACCGGGAGGAAGTCCTTACCAAGCTGCGGCTTGCGTTGCCTCAGCTTTGCGAGCGATATGGGGTGGAGCGCTTGGCGTTGTTCGGGTCCTTCGCACGAGGGGAGCCGACCCGGCGCAGCGACCTCGATGTGCTTGTGGAGTTCGATGATCGCCCCTTGACCCTCCTGCAATTCATCTCCCTCGAAGGTGAGCTGAGCGATCTCCTCGGTCTCAAGGTGGATCTCGTGGAGAAGCAAGCTCTCAAACCGCGCATCGGCCGCCGTATTCTGAAGGAGCTTATCCCCGTATGAGGGAGCGGCGGGAGTACGCGGACTTCCTGACCGACATCCTCGACGCGGCGGAGAAGGCGGAGAGGTTCGTGGCCGGCATGGGGATCGAGAGGTTCCTATCTGATGACAGGACGAGCTACGCGGTTGTTCGGGCACTCACGATCATTGGCGAAGCGGCAAAGAAGATCCCATCTTCGGTGCGCAAGCGGTATCCGGAGATACCGTGGAGGGCAATCGCCGGGATGCGCGACAAGGTCACTCACGACTACTTCGGTGTGGATCTCCGTCGGGTCTACGAGACGGTTCGCCGTGAGATCCCAGAACTTCGGCAGGCTGTCGAGCGCATGATGGCTGAACTGGAAGCGGAGCGCGAAGACAGGTCACCCGGATAAGCGCAGTTGAAGCCAGACCCTGAGGTCTGGTTCGGGAAGAACACAAACGGAAGAGAAGAACTTCTTGGTCCGGGAGTTGGCTCGTCTGCCACAACATCGGTCCAGCCCCGGTCTGGTGCGGCCCACGACAGCGAAGAACGCTCTTCTCGACCCTTCTCCGGAGCGGGAGGGAGGGGAACGAGAGGGGGGCGTCCGTAGCGAGGCGAACGGCGTAGGGAAGAGCACATGCCTACCATCGCAGGTTAACGGCGGCAGCATTTCCCGCACGAGCTGCTATCTATTGGCGGCGGGCGAGCAACCTCCGGCGGGGGGAGATCAGGAGCACGAGGAAGAACAGAGCGGTGGCCACAAGGACGATCGCCGCCCCGGAGGAGATCCCGACGTAGAACGAGATGTACAGCCCAATCGCTCCCGACATGGCCCCGAAGGCCGCGGCGAGGACCATCATCCGTCCCATGCGCCGGGTGAGGAGATGTGCCGTGGCTGGCGGGGTGACGAGCATCGCCAGCACCAGCGCCACGCCCACTGCCTTCAGCGAGATCACCACCGTCACCGCGATTAGGAGGAGAAGCAGGTTGCTGAACAAGCCCGTGCGCAGCCGCAGCGTAGCGGCGAACAGGGGGTCGAACGACACGACGAGGAACTCCTTGTAGAACGCGATCACGGTCAAGACCACCGCGCACCCCACTCCCAACGTGAGCCAGAGATCGGATGCCGACACGGCGAGCACGTTCCCGAACAAGAAGTGGGTCAGATCCACCGCGTACCCGCGCACGGTCGAGATGAGGGCGATCCCGAGGGCGAACATCCCCGCGAACACGATCCCGATCGCCGTGTCCTCCTTGAGCCCGCGGCGGCTCACCGCCCCGATCCCCAGCGCGGCGAGCACTGCCGTGCCGAGGGCCCACAGGAGAAGGGGACCGCGGACCCCGCGGTGAACGAGGTATCCCACCGCCACGCCCGGGAGGATGGAGTGCGCCAGCGCGTCGCCGAAGAACGCCATCCCCCGCAGCACCACGTACGTGCCCACGACGGCGCACGTCGCCCCCACGATCGCCGCCGCGGCGAACCCCCGCACCATGAACGGGTACGCCAGGGGCGCGGTGAGGAAGTCAACCACGGCCATCGTCGTCTCCTTGGCAGCACGTGCCTCCCACCGCGACCGGCCCGGACGCGGTCTCGACGATCCTGATCCCGCTCCCATACGCGCCCCGCAGCCGGTCCGGAGCGAACACATCCCTGGGAGCCCCGAACCCGAACGCCTTGCGGTTCAGGAGGAGGACGCGCGGGAAATGGGACTCGACCAGGTCCAGCTCGTGCATGGCCACGATGGATGTGATCCGGCGGGTGGGGAGCTCGCCGAGGAGGGCGAGGATTTCCTGTTGGGTCGGGGCGTCCAGTCCGGCGAGGGGCTCGTCGAGGAGAAGCAGGCTCGCTTCCTGGGCGAGGGCCCGGGCGATGAACATCCGTTGCTGCTCACCACCGGACAGCTCGCCGATCTGGCGGCGGGCGAGATGGGAGATCCCCACAAGGGAGAGCGCGTCCCCGACCCGAGACCGATCCGCGGCCCGCGGCCGACGCAACGGGCCCAGCCGTCCGACCCGGCCCATCATCACCACGTCGGCTACAGACACCGGGAACCGGAAGTCCACTTGGGATCGCTGGGGAAGATAGGCGATGCAGATGTGGCCGCTCGGGCGGTGGCCGAACACCCGAACCTCCCCCGACGTTGGGGGGAGCGTCTCGGCCAAGACCTTGAGCAGGGTGGTCTTGCCGGCCCCGTTCGGGCCGACCACGGCCAGGAGGTCGCCGGGATCGAGCGCGAACGTGATCCCGTCGAGCACGGGCACGCCATTCTGGCGCACGGACACGGCGCGGAGGTCCACCACCGGACCGGTCGCGTGCGCGGTGTCCGGACACGTCCGGCCGGAACGGGCCACGAGGGGGGTCACCCGCCGAGCGCCTCCACGATCCGTCGCACGTTCTCCCGCATCAGTTCGAGGTAGGTTGGAGCGGGCCCGTCCGGCGCGGAGAGCGATTCGTGGAACAGGATCACGATCCGCACCCCGGTGTCTTGGGCGAGCCGTGCCACGAGTGCGGGGTTGAACCAGGGCGACACAAACACGGCGGGTACGCGGAGGGCCCGCAGTTGGTCTTCCAGAGCCGCCAGTTCTCGGGCCGAGGGCTCGGCGAGCGTGCTGAACCCCGGGATGATCGCCCCGACCTCGCGAAACCCGTACCGGGCAGCGAAGTACCCGAGGACCCAGTGGTCGGTCACGAGCCCGCGCCGCTCGGGAGCGATCTTCGCTACCTGATCATGGATCCAAGCGTCGAGCTCCAGCAGGGACGCCGCGTAGGCATCGGCCCGCGCCGCGTACTCCGAAGCCCCAGCCGGATCAAGGGAGGTGAGAGCCTGTTGGATACGGTGGGTCCACGCGATGACGTACGTGGGGTCGAACCACACGTGCGGGTCGTCCCCGACGTGCTTGTGGTCCCCGACGTGCGTGTGGTCCCCGTCGCCGTCGAGTTCTCGCAGCTCCAGCCCCGCCGACAGGTCCACCACCTTTGGCTTCAGTTCCGCGCTCTCCAGGATCGGGGCGAGCGTCTCCTCGAGGCCGGCCCCGTTGATGAACACGACGTCGGCGTGGGCCAGCGCGACCAGGTCGCGGGGCGTCGGCTCGAACGCGTGGGGGTCGGTTCCGAGCGGGAACAGAACGACCATCGCGACTCGATCCCCGCCCACTTGCCGGACCACATCCCCGACGATAGACGTCGTGGCCACGACGGCGACCTGAGCGGCGGTGGCCGCGGCTGACCACAAGAGCACTGCCGCCCATCCGAGGAGCCTCGCCCGCGCCCGCATAGACCCGCCTGTGCAAACCTTCTCTAGCTTTTTCATCTGCTATCCTCCTGTTTCCCACCCGACAGCCGAAGCCAGGACCCAGTGTATCCTTGAGCGTCTCAGCCGGCCACGGAGGAACCCGATGGATGCGGCGGATCAAGCTCGTCCAGGGCGACATGCGGGAATTCGCCCTCGATCGGAGGTTCACGCTTGCCATGATCCCGTACCGCGCGTTTCTGCACATGCTGACCACCGACGACCAGCGCCGCGCGCTCGGGCGCATCCGGGAG
>CAYSZC010000048.1:0-7934 GCA_964435345.1 uncultured Thermotogaceae bacterium | reverse complement strand
CTAAGGGTGTCCACGAAACCGGGTCAACTCCAGCTTCTCCTTGCGTGAGAGCCTCGGACACCTCAGACTCATCTTGCGTGACACACCTCTGCGAGTTGACGGCCTTCGGACCCTCGGATAGGATTCCACCCGGATTTCGCCGTAACTCGTAGGAGGTGGAGATCCCCTTGGAGCAAATAGCAGAAGAGACTCGTGCCTCCCCGGGCCGCGCCGCGTTCCATGGCGTGGGCCGGCGGAAGGAGGCCGTGGCCCGGGTGTACGTGAAGGAGGGCGATGGCCGGATCCTCATCAACGGTCGCCTCGCCGAGAACTACTTCTCTGCGTTCGCGCTTGTAAACGATCACTTGAACCGGCACCTCTTGTCCCCGTTCTATGCCACGGGAACGCTCGGCCGCTACGCGGTGCGCGCTCGGGTGGAAGGCGGTGGGCCCGCGGGCCAATTGGAGGCGGTCCGCCTCGGGATCGCCCGGGCGCTGGTCGAGATGACCCCCGAGTTCAAGAAGCCCCTCAGAGATGCCGGGCTCCTCACCCAGGATTCCCGGGTGGTGGAGCGCAAGAAGTACGGCCATCGCAAGGCGCGGAAGAAAGAGCAGTACTCCAAACGGTGATGCGATGAAACAGGGAATCCATCCTCAGGTTCACCGGGCCATCATCCATTGCAGTTGCGGGGCCGAGTTCGAGACCGTGTCCACGAAGAAGGAGCTGCGCGTGGACGTGTGCTCCCAGTGCCACCCGTTCTTCACCGGCGAGACGCGCCTCGTGGACACGGAGGGCCGGGTGGAGCGGTTCACCCGCAAGTACGGGAACTGGCAGGCGGCATCGAAGAAGGCGCCGGAAGAGAAGAAACCAGCGCGGAAGGCGACAAAGAAGCGCGCCTAATGCCGATCGGGGGGCAGGCGGTCATCGAGGGGGTGATGCTCCAGGATGGCCACCGGGTAGTGGTGGCCGTGCGCACCCCGGAAGGGAAGGTCGCTGTTGAACCCCTTCCCACGAAGTTCGCCGTCCCCCGGCTTGAAGTCATCCCGTTTCTCCGCGGGCCAATCAGGCTGGTCCAGATGCTCTCGTTGGGCTGGGCCGCGTTGAAGCGCTCGGCCGAGCTTGCCTATCCCGAGGAAGCGCCGGCCTCGCGGTGGGAGTTTCTGGCCATTATTCTGTTCGTCGTGGCGGTCCTCGTCGGGGGGTTCATGCTCCTCCCGGCCTACCTTACCGGCCTCACCGGGATCGGAAACCGCATCCTGTTCAATCTCGTGGAGGGAGGGATCCGGGTGACCCTGTTCCTGGGTTACATCGTCGCGATCTCCCGGTTCGCGGACATCCGGCGGGTGTTCCAGTACCACGGGGCGGAACACAAGGTCGTGCACGCCTACGAGGATGGCCTGGCTTCCGTGCCCGATGCCCGGGGAAAGAGCCCGATCCACCCCCGGTGCGGGACGAGCTTCCTTCTTCTGTTCGTGGTGGTGGCGATCCTCGTGTTCTCCCTGATCCCCACAGCCAACTTGTGGATTCGTCTTCTCGGTCGGCTGCTGCTGTTCCCGGTGGTGGCCGGGCTCACCTACGAGATCCTCCGGTTCGGGTCGCGGCGGCCCCGGGCGTGGTGGCTGCAGCCGCTCCTCCTCCCCGGGCTCCTCCTCCAGCGTTTCACCACCCGCGAGCCGTCCGACGACCAGATCGAGGTCGCCCTGGCCGCCCTGCGCTACGTGACGACGCCCGAAAGCGAGCGGAGCCTGTCCACGACCGAGTAGGGAACCCGCACCGAGCCGATCGAGTCCTTCACCGACCCCGGGCCGTGGTCGTCGGACCCGCCGGTGGGGATGAGGCCGAGTTTGTCAACCGTCCTTGCCACCGCTGCCGGGTCCGCCCGCAGGGTTTGCCGGGAGCTTTCGTACGGGTAGTAGACCTCCACTGCGGCCAGGCCCTCCCCCGCAAGCGCGGCGAGGGCTTCTTCCCAGTCCGGGAATGAGAGGAAGCAGGGATGGGCGAGCGCGGCCACCCCGCCCGCGGCCCGGATCGCGGCGATCACGTGGCGGCTGGTGGGGCGGGGAAGCGGGACGTAGCACGGGGCGCCCTCGGTCAGGAACCGGCGGAACGCGTCCTCGTAGTCGAGGGCGAGGCCCCGCTGGACGAGGACAGCGGCCAGGTGGGGTCGCCCCACCGAGCCCGCCGCGCCCGCGGTCACCGTGGCGAGGTCAATCGGCGAGCCTAGAACCTCTTGGCAGCGCCGCACCATCCCCTCCATTCGCTCCCGTCGCGCCTCGGCCATCCACGCGAACATCTCCCGCAGCGCGGGGTGCCCGGGCGCGAGGAAGTACCCGAGGATCTCCCCCTTCTCCCCGACGACCTCCGCCTTCACCTCGACCCCCGAGATCACCTCCACCCCGTCCAGCGGCATCTCGGGGGCAAGGAGGTCCGGGCCGATCGTGTCGTGGTCGGTGATGGCGATCGCGGAGAGGCCGATCGCTTTCGTCCGTTTCACCATCGCTCCCAGGTCGAGGGTCCCGTCCGACCACCGGGTGTGGAGGTGAAGGTCAGCCCATCTTCTGTCCGGCATCGCGCTCCTTCCACGCCCGGTCGAGGATCCCGTTGATCACTGCCGGGGCCTGCTCCGTCCCGTAGTCCTTGGCGAGCTCCACGGCCTCGTTGATCACGACCTCCGGCGGGGTGTCCGCGAACAGGAGTTCGTACAGCGCCAGCCGCAGGATGTTGCGGTCCACCATCGGGAGGCGGTCCAGCTTCCAGCCGAGCGCCCGCTCGTCAATGATCCGGTCAATCTCCGCCTTGTGGCCGAACACTCCGGCAAGGAGCGTCCGGGCAAAGGCAACCTCCCCTCCGCACTCCTCGTCGCCCGAAGGCTCGTCGGGGGGCAACGGGAGGTACTCGTGGCGGTACAGGGACCGCAGGACCGCTTCCCGGGCCTGCCGCCGCACGCTACCGGTTCCGGCCGGGTCTTGCCGCCCCCAGCACGACCATCTGCACCTCCGGGACCTCGAGCCCTGTCTTCGCGGACACTTCCTGGGCCAGCAGACTCTGGAGGCGCTCGGCGAGCGCGGGAACTTCCTCTCCCGGGGGGAGCCGGAGCGAGACCCGCAGGGCCAAACCCTCGCCAACCGCCCGGATGCCGACCTGGAATCGGTGGAGCCCCAACTCTTCGCGGAGCAGGACGCTCGCCAGCTCGCGCACGGTCTCGGGGGTGATGAGGATCGTCCCCTTCGGGCCGGGTCGCCGGAGCGCCCGGCGGACCGCGGCGCGGGCCGTGGCAATCCGGACGAACACCGCCGCCGCGCACACGAACGTGACGGCCCAAATCCCGAGCACCACCCGCACCGCCACGACCGGGAGCGTCGCCACCCCGGGCAGCCACACCTCGAGTTGGCCCCACACCATCGCCGCGACCATCGCCGCCGCGGCGAGGAACAGGGATACCGCACCGGTCCCTAACGCAAATCCGCTCATGCGATCTTCTCCTTTCGCCGTCCTTCCTCGGGGAACACCACCCGCACCACTTCCACGTCCACCTCGTCCACGGTGAGGGCGGTCATCTTCTCCACCTCGGTCTTGACCCTGGTCTGCAGCTCCTGGGCCACCGCTTGCACGACATGACCGTACAGCACGCCCACCTTGAGGGCGAGTTTCACCCTGCCCTCCGCGATCTCGGCCTCGACCAGCCGGCGTACCGCCTCCCCACGGGGCATCGTCCCCCCCTTCGGCGGGGCCACTCCGGCCACATCGGTCGCAGCGAGCCCGGCGATGGTGGCGATCACGTCCCGGGAGATGCTGATCTTCCCTTCTTCGGGGTTGTCTCCGATCAGCTCTTCATCCCTCGGCATCCTCCCCCCTCTCCCCCAGCATCAGGACCTCCTCGGGTGGGATCACGTGGCGCACGTACACGTCCACCCGGCCCACCGCGATCCCGACCCACCCTTCCAGGTCTTCGCGCACCCGCCGCTGGACGGCTTGGGCCACGCGGTGCACGGAGTATCCCAGCACCACGGCGATGCGGAGCTCCACATCCGCCATATTGCCCCGGATCGAGATCTGGACGCCCTCGTCGGACCCGGCGAGGATCCCGATGATGCCCCCCCCACCGCGGAGTGGGCGCACCCCTTCTACCCCCGCCATCGCCTGTGCCGCGATGGCCGTCAGCGCCTCCTGGCGAACCGCCACCAACCCAAGAGGCTGCGGGGTCTCCCACCGCTGCTCGGCCACTCAGCTCACCCGCTCCACGTAGGAACCGGTGCGCGTGTCCACGCGGATCACCTCGCCCGTCGTCACGAACAGGGGGACCTTGACCACAAGCCCGGTTTGAAGAGTCGCCGGCTTCTCTCCGCCAGTGGCGGTGTCCCCCTTGATCCCCGGCGGCGCCTCCGTCACCCGCAGATTCACGAAGTTCGGGGGAACCACCTTCACCATTCGGTCCTGATGGAACAGGCCGGCGAAGTCGAGGCCCTCCACCAGGTATCCCCGGAACGGTTCCACCACCTCTGCGGTGAGCTCGTGCTGATCGAACGTGTCCCTGTCCATGAACGTGTACTTGTCCCCGGCCTGGTACAGATACTGGAGCATGCGGGTCTCCAGGTACGCTGTCTCCAGGTTGTCCGAATCCTTCAAGGTCTTGGAGATGACCCGACCCGTGCGCAGGCCCTTCAGCTTCGCCCGCACAAACGCCCCGCCGCGTCCGATCTTCACATGCTCGAACTCGGTCACCTCGTAGAGCTCGGCGTCAAAGACAAGCGTCATCCCTCGTGAGATCTCACCAATGGAAATGCCCATCGCGTCCTCCTCAGACTGACCTTTTATACCACCACCGTCCCGGGGACACAACCGCTCGCAACGGTCACCGCCAACGGCGGACGCGGGTCACGCCCCGATCGAGGATGACGTGCAGGACTTGCGGGGAGTAAATCCCGATGAGCACCGGGAACACGGAGTCCCGGGGGAACGTACGTGGGAACGGGACGTTGGCCACGACGTGGAGGAGGGCCCATGCCAAGCCCCCCACAACGCTCAGGTAGAGGAGCCGGGTGAGAGGGCCGAGGAGGGGGGAATGGGAGATCCCCCGGTGACGGAACAGGGCCGCGTAGGGGAGCCACAGATAACGCGCCGCCCGCCAGCGGCGGGACGCGTCGCTGCGGGCGAGATCGAGATCAGGGGACAGCAACAGGCTCGCTCCCACATAGGCGCCCGCGAAGAAAACGAGGGAAGTCCGCCCAGCGCCGAGCGCGGCGCCGGCCACGACCCACGCCGGAAGCGCGCCAAGCTCGAACGCCAAGTGCACCCTGCCTCGCGGCATGGTGTACTGTACCGTCGAGGCTCGCGAGGCCACAACCTTGACCTGGCAGAGGGGGCCGGTACAATCCCCCGTGGTTAGCAGCCAGTACCCCTGAGTGCTAAACCCACACAAGGAGGTGCCGATGAAGGTGAAACCTTTGGGCAATCGGATCCTCGTCAAGAAGATCGAGGAGGAGGAGCGCCGCACAGCGGGAGGGATCGTCCTTCCCGAGTCGGTGAAGGACGAGAAGGCGGCCAAGGGCGAAGTGGTCGCCCTCGGAACGGGCGAGAAGTTCGAGATGAAGGTCGGGGACACGGTGTTGATCTCCGCGTATTCGGGGACCGAGATTCGCATCGGCGAGGAGAAGCACATACTCGTCAAGACCACGGACGTCCTCGCGATCGTCGAAGGCTAGGGAGGAAACCATGGCGGCCAAAGAAGTCATCTATGGCGAAGAGGCACGTCGCAAGGTGTTGATCGGGGTCGAGAAGCTCGCCAGCGTGGTGCGGGTGACCCTGGGCCCCCGCGGGCGCAACGTGGGGATCGAGAAGAAGTTCGGGTCCCCGGACATCGTCAACGACGGGGTCACGATCGCCGAGGAGCAGGAGTACAAAGATCCGTTCGAGAACATGGGGGCCCAGCTCGTCAAAGAGGTGGCGTCCAAGACGAACGACGTCGCCGGAGACGGGACGACCACCGCCACGATCCTCGCCCACGCCCTCCTCAAGGAGGGGTTCAAGATGGTCGCCGCGGGATCGAACCCGATGGCCCTCAAGCGGGGGATGGAGAAGGGCGTCAAAACCGTGGTGGACGAGCTCAAGAAGATGTCGCGCAAGCTCTCCACCAAGGCCGAGACGGCCCAGGTGGCCTCGATCACAGCCCACGACCCGGAGATCGGTCGCGTCATCGCCGACGCGATGGAGGAGGTTGGCGAGGCCGGGGTCATCACCGTCGAGGACTCCGACACGATCGAGACGCACTACGAGGTCGTGGAGGGGATGCAGTTCGACCGCGAGTACATCTCCCCGTACTTCGTCACCAACCCCAAGAAAATGGAGGTCGAGCTCGAGAACCCGTACATCCTCGTCACCGATCGGGAGCTCAAGAACGCGATGGAGATGATCCCGCTCCTGGAGAAGATCGCCCAGACCGGGAAGCCTCTCCTCCTGATCGCCAAGGACGTGACGGGGGAGGCCCTGTCCACGCTTGTCCTGAACAAGCTCAAGGGCACGCTCGTCTCCTGCGCCGTGAAGGCCCCCGGATTCGGGGACCGGCGCAAGGCGATGCTCGAGGACGTGGCTGTCCTCACCGGCGGCGTGGTCGTGGCCGAGGACGCGGGGATGGAGATCAAGAACACCACCCTGGACATGCTCGGCCGTGCGCAGCGGGTCCGCGTGAACCACGAGGACACGACGATCATCAGCGGCAAGGGCGACCCGGAGACGATCAAGGCCCGCATCGAGCAGATCGAGGAACAGATCAAGGGCACCGACTCTGACTACGACCGGGAGAAGCTCGAGGAGCGGAAGGCCAAGCTCGCCGGCGGGGTTGCCGTGATCAAGGTTGGCGCGGCCACGGAGACCGAACTCGAGGAGAAGAAGCACCGCATGGAGGACGCCCTCGAGGCGACGAAGGCCGCCGTGGACGAGGGGATTCTCCCCGGGGGCGGGGTGGCCCTCCTGCGCACGCTGAAGGCCCTCGGGAAGCTAGAGAAGGAGCTTGAGGGCGACGAGAAGGTCGGCGTGCAGCTCCTCAGGAAGGCCATCGAGGCCCCGTCCCGGCAGCTCGCCGAGAACGCCGGGTTCGAGGGCGCGGTGATCGTCGAGCAGCTCAAGAAAGAGAAGGACGCGATCGGGTTTGACGTGGTGGCCGAGGAGTTCCGCGA
This sequence comes from uncultured Thermotogaceae bacterium, assembly GCA_964435345.1. GTDB lineage: Bacteria > Bipolaricaulota > Bipolaricaulia > Bipolaricaulales > Bipolaricaulaceae > Bipolaricaulis. The sequence continues at coordinate 783 of CAYSZC010000048.1, read as the reverse complement.
CATGTTCGAGGCCGGGATCATTGACCCGACCAAGGTCGCGCGATCGGCTCTCCAAAACGCGGCCTCGATCGCGGGGATGCTCATCACCACCGAGGCGCTCGTGGCGGAGATCAAGGAGGAGAAGAAGGACATGATGCCGCCTCCTCCGCCGGAGTACTGAGGCTGAGAAACACACACAGAGCCCCGGCCGTCGCGGCCGGGGCTCTTCTTCTCGGCTCTTCCGGGAAACGTGTGGGTAAGCGACCCGCGCTATGAAGGGTTGGGTCTCCACCCGTGCTTGTGAACCGTGTTCCTGATCTCACCACGAAGGACACCAAGGACACCAAGTGCCAGAGCACCACGCGGCGGATGCCTTCCTTTATGGAGGGAAGCCTCGTTCGCCCGGGACACCTCTTGGCCACAACCAGGCGGAGTTCTCAGAGAACCTACCGGCAACCCGACCTGCGATTCACGCTGCAATCCCCGAGTAGCCTCTCTCAGCGGTCTCCGCCGAGAGATGCGCTATCCGGGTTGTACTTTCTTTGTGCCCTTCGTGTCCTTGGTGGTTCGCTTTGGCATGCCGAGTTGACGGTACACATGTGCCTCTACCCACACGAAAGCCGGTAGAGCCTCCTTGTGGAGGGAATGGCGTGCCCCCTCGGTTGGGTTCCACCGTATCACTTCAAGATAGCTCCCCAGGAACCCTCCACTGGCCTTGCCGTCAGGTCGCCTTTCCTCATCCGCACGGCCCGAGCGACCTCACGCCACCGGATCTGCACCACGTCCCAGGACTCTACCCCCCCC